>JADJGZ010000011.1 GCA_016707785.1 Bacteroidales bacterium
TGAGACTTGGGACTTGGGACTTGAGACTTGGATCTTATACCCCCGGAATTTTCCGATGTTATATCCTTTTACGCTGCTCATCATAAAAATCAGCCTACTTAGTCTAACTTTACAGTGTGAAAAGCTGCAATTCAAAAATAGGATTATGCTGGGCCTGCATATGGGTAGTGATGCTGTTTGTTTCCTGCAATAAAGAAGCGGAAAACAGTTTGCCCGTTGTAACCATCAGCGCTCCGCAGGCGGGATCAACGTATGTGGCGGGGGATACGCTTATTGTGGTTGCGGACCTGTCGGACAAGGAAAGCCTGCACTCAGTGAGGGTGGTACTGAATGACAATGAAGGAAAGCCGGTGCTGGCTCCTGTTGAAATCAGCATTCCAACCAATCCTTACCACCTGGTACTCTCCTACCCTATCTCAGACCTCAGCCTGGCTGGCGGCACCTATGAAATCCAGGTGAAAGCCTCTGACGGGGTATCGGAAACCAATAGCTTCCGACAGATACAGATTACCGCACTCCCCAGGGAATTCCGGTATCCATTAGTGGTCACACAGCCGGGGTCGAACCTCATAAATGTCTTTTCGCTGGAAAACGCCACGCCCCTGAAAATCATCAGCAGGACCGGGGATTATAAAGCGGCAGCCCTTCAATCTTCCAGGCAAATGATGTTCATCTGCGGATCTTCTCAATCGGATCTCGATGCTTACTCTCTTGATGATTACCAGGTACTTTGGAGTCAACCCTCCAAACAACTGCCTCATGGTCATTGGTTTGAAGCAATTTCATCGGATGCGCCCTACCTTCTTACCTGCTATTATGAAGGTTATGTCAAAGGACTTGATTATACAGGAGGAACAGTCTTTACAACCACAGCATCGGGAGTTAATTACCCGGTTTGTGCAAGAATCCAGAATGAATATGTCATTGTGAACCGCAAGGAATATGCTTCTGAAAAGTATTCCCTGGCCTGGTATAATATCACGGGCGGCACTCTCCGGCAGTCCATTACCCCTGCGCCTCAGATGTTAGCTATAATGCCCCTGGACCAGCAAAAGAGCCTGTGTTTTGGGAATAAGGATGGGGAGGCAGGCATTTACAAGCTTGATATTCAATCGGGGACACTCACATTGCTTCATTCGATCAATAATGAGATAGTCAGGCAGGTGTCAGCGATGGATTCAGATAACTACCTGCTTGCCGGGACTCACACCATATACTGGTATCGCTACAGCCAAAACAGCCTGGTGGAGTTTGTGAAGGATATTGAGGATGCAAGTATTGCCTGCGAAAATATTGGGCAACAGGTTTTTACGGGTTCAGGGAAAATGCTAAGTGTTTATAGTTTTCCGGAAGGGACTTTAACGGGCACATTGCAGATGAATGAACCCATTAGGGATATTTTGTTGTTTTACAATAAATAAGGTTACTAAATTGTCAGGGAGCAAAATAAGACACAAATGTCTCAAATCGCTGAATGTCAAACAATGGTCACAAATACCTGGTATTCAATGGTTGTGATTGTCAAGCATGATTTTCTTGTTACACAATCAGAAAGTTATCAGGAACACTACGAATTTCGGAGATGTCGGTTATGAAGGAAAATAAGCTGGTGATGAGTGAGGATGGTTCGCATACCTTGATGTCTGGGGTATTTAAGGAGCATTATCATTCAACACATGGAGCCATCCAGGAATCCAGGCATATTTTTCTGCAGGCAGGATATCACTATGTACATCAGGAAGTCAATGAAATCAGGTTGCTGGAGATCGGGTTCGGAACAGGGTTAAATGCGCTGCTCACCTGCATGGAAAGCCGGTTGCTCCACTCCCGTACCTGCTACATAACGCTGGAACCTTTTCCTATTACTGAGGAAAGCCGAAAAAGCCTGAACTACCCTTCTCTCCTGGAACAACCTGATGCACAGCAATATTTCAGCCATATGCATGAAGCTGCCTGGGCAAAGGAGCAGGAGATCAGTGAATGGTTCCGGTTTACCAAGTTAAAAGTTGGAATCAATGAGTTTCAGGGGGAAAGTGAAACCTTTGACCTGGTCTATTTTGATGCCTTCTCTCCTGAAACACAGCCTGAAATGTGGACAGAAGAGGTCTTTGGAAAGCTTTTCCTGGTTTTAAAGCCGGGAGGCTGCCTGGTTACCTATTCTTGTAAGGGCATCGTAAAAAGGGCCCTGCGTTCAGCCGGGTTCAGCATTCAAAAACTACCCGGACCACCCGGAAAGAGAGAGATATTGAGAGCCCTTAAACCTATAAATTCGTTATAAATGTTCACCATCAGGGTATATGGAATTTTGATTGAGCAGTCGCGTCTGCTGGTGACGGATGAATTTCGCCTGGGGATATTTATGACTAAATTCCCGGGGGGTGGACTGGAATATGGGGAAGGTACACTGGATTGTCTGAAAAGGGAGTGGAAAGAAGAAACCGGGATGGAAATCGAAATATTATCCCATTATTACACCACAGATTTTTTCCAGCCGGCCTTTAAACTTCCTGAATCCAGGCAGGTCATCAATATTTATTACCGGGTCAGGGCTATTCATCCGTACAAGTTTACAACCACCACGAAGGTTTTTGACTTTCCTGAAATTACTGACGGGGCCCAGACTTTCCGATGGATCCCTTTATCAGAAGTCGATACAGCATTATTCACCCTTCCTGTTGACAAGGTAGTGGTTCAGAAATTACTGGAAGAGTATCGTCAGGGCTTATTGATCGTGAAGGAAGAATAATCATGCTTGCCTAACGGATGCACTTTGATGGAGCTCACCCGTGACCATTCCGGACCTTTCCTGCACCATTCAATAAATGCTTCCATTTCAGGATCCTCCCCAATGGCTTCGATATAAACAGAACCATCTGCCGAATTCATCACAAATCCTTTGATTCCAAGATTCAATGCTGCATTCATGCAATGATAGCGGAATCCTACACCCTGAACTTTCCCGTACACATGGATTGCAGCACTTTTCATAGGCTTCAGGCGTTCAATCTTTTCATCATTAAAGAGTCAACCAGCATAAAGAGTTTACCCGGTTCACCGGTTCTCCAGGGTAAGTCGTTGAGGTTCCCGCCCATGGCCATATAATAATCGAGGGAGGCATCTTCCAGATCCTTTATTACGTGATCCCTGAAGTTTACCAGGGCAATCCATCCATCTTCTACTTCATCGAACCATTCCTGGTAGTAGGAATCGTCATCAAAATGAAAGCTAAGCACATTCTCACCGATCAGGATGAACTTGTTAATCCCTTCTTCCTGAAGAAATTCCACCACATTTCGTTTTAGATACATGATGTCATTGTACAGACAATCATTCCATTCCCCCAGGAACTCAATCACACAGAAATGTTCTTCATAGTTCACATATAGAATCTTCAGGTACAGGGTTGCTGAACCAAAGCCGTCCCATTGAGGATGAATGAAATAATTATAAATGCTGTCGCTAAAGACGAATTCGCTGTAATCTCTTCCAAAAAAGGGTGATCTTTCGTCTTCGGAAGCGATGTACAGGTGTCTCCAGTTGTAATAAGGTTCAAGGTCGTGCAAGGGATGTCGGATGTTTGATGTCGGATGTTTGATGTCGGATGTTTGATGTCGGATGTCGGATGTCGGATGTTTAATGTCGGATGTTGGATGTCGGATGGCGGATGTGGATGTCGGATGGCGGATGGATGGCGGATGGGACTTGGGACTTGGATCTTGAATTTTGAGACTTGGGACTTAAGATTTGGGACTTGAAACTTGGGACTTGAAACTTGGGACTTGAGACTTGGGACTTGGGACTTGAGATTTGGGACTTGGTCCGCCAGCTGGCGGATGGGACTTAGGCAGTGCTTCATTCGTGCATTCGTGGCATTTTATTTCGTCAGTAGCATTAACTTCCATCAAAATATAAATCCTTCAGGCAAAAAACCAGAACACAAATTGCTCAAATGATTCACTAATTGACATAAATAATTGAATCTTGCTTGCAGGTCATTTGCGTTTATTTGTGTGGCATTTGTGTGATTTGGGGCTAAAATCCCCCGTCCGCGAAAGCGGACACCCCCTTTTAAAAAAGGGGGACATCTTTTATTCCCAATCCCGAATCCTCGCATCTCCCCATCTCCACATCTCCCATCTTCTCTCCTTCTCCCCCTCTCCTCATCTCCCATCTCCCATCTCCTCATCTCCCCACTCCTCATCTCCTCATCTCCCCACATCTCCTCATCTCCTCATCCCCTAACCCAAAGACTCCCCTTCGGGGCATCTCCCCTACGGCACCAACTTATACTTCCTCGTCGAGCTATAGGCAGAGAAAAAGCCAATGGCCCCATTCGAAATATTCCCTTTCACATTGGCAGGAGGGCCGGAAAACAGCGGATTGGTTCCCTGCACTTCTGACTGAACCTGCCATACAAAGTTAAAGTAATCTTCACCGATATTGTTCACTTCAAGGGTAATGGTATCACCCGGACGAAGCCCTTCCTGTGGATTACCCTGGTTGATGAATCCTACAGACGCACCATTGGTATATGATCCATTGAAAAGTTTGTCATCTACCACGAACCATTCAGGGATGCTGTCGGTCATCAGGTGGCTATTCCTGTAAATCATGAAGCGGTAAAAATCAACAGTCGGAGGTTCCTGGACATAACATTTTACCTCCCATATGCCCGACCGGCCCCATTCCTCATGAAAAAGCAGTCCGATACTATCAATTTCAGCTACCCCATAAAGGGTCGACTGAGCAGTATAACTATCATGCCCACCTATTGTTTCAGCCAGTTGAATGGAAAGTGAATAGGTGCGGCCAGGCTGTCCATAAACATTTGGAGCCGTCTGGTAGATTCCCGGTGCTGTTTCATTCAGCAGGAAAGTTTCAGTTCCATCTGAAATACTCACAATGGCATGCTGAACCACCGGGGCAGGCTGATTATAATAATAGCTTGAAGTGGTCGTCAGTTTGATGGTGTGAGGCATTGTATCCGTTGTAATGGCACCTTCCACCACCAGGCGGGCAAAATCATCCTCCAACTCGATTTCGATTCGTTCTGTGCATGAGGATAACAGAATAAGTCCGGTAACCAGGACATATAAAATCCCTGTTTTTGCCTTTTTTAGCGTATTTTGACTCAATTTTATATAGGAATGGCAGATCATTACTTAAAATTTAAAATTGTAGGTGAGAGCAGGGATAATTGAGAAGAGGTAGGTTTTCACAGCATAAGTGGTGTATGGGTCAGCTGCATCTTTCTCAAAGTTGATAGACCATGCATTTTTACGGTTATAGGCATTATAGACTGAAAGGTTCCAGTCTCCCCTCCACCTCTTTCCGGGTTTCTCCTTGCCTTTAAGTGTGCAGGACAGGTCCAGGCGATGATAATCAGGCATCCTGTAAGCATTTCTATCCGAATAGATCGGTACGATTGCATTTCCAATCAGTGCCCTGCCGGTAGGAAAGGTAACAGGGAGGCCGGTAGCATATACCCAGGTTGCTGATAATTCAACCCGTTTGCTGGCTTCATAATTAAGGACAATGTTCAGGGTATGAGGTTTATCATAAGGTGCAGGGTAACGATTCCCGTTATTGATGGTTTCAATCTTCCGCCAGGACCTTGAATAGGTATAACTGATCCATCCGTTCAGATCGCCGGAATTCTTCCTGGTCATCAGTTCAAGACCATAGGATTCCCCTTCACCAATCCTGATTTCACCTTCAATATACTGATTTAGAAGCAGGTAAGCATGATCACAGAAATCGATCACCTTATTTACTTTTTTGTAATACACTTCAACAGAGGTTTCCAGGGAGTTATCGAAAAAATTCCTGAAATATCCGATGGCCACCTGGTCAGCAACCTGGGGTTTTACATTGGGAGTGCTCGGAAACCAAACATCAAGCGGTGTTCCTGCCGTTGAATTCTGGGCCAGGGCAATGTACTGATAGGTATGGGAGTAATGTCCCTTGATGGATGAACGTTCATCAAGCAGGTAGGTGAATGCGAGCCTGGGTTCCAGTCCAAAATAGGTGTTAAAGAAATCACGTTTTTTGTAGACCACACTATCGATTGGATTAAAGTCTTCATCAAAGCGGTAATAAGTGCCGGGTCCGACATTTTGAAAAACAGACAGCCTGAGACCATATTTCAGGGTCAGTTTATCGGTAACCTTCTGTTCATTACTCACATAAGCCCCGTGTTCAAATGCGTATTGCGTGGGTAGGCGGAATTCGGAGATCAGGCTCTCATCGCCCAGGCCGGTAGCAGTGCCGGGAAAAAACTCATGAAAGGTTGTGGTTGCACCATATTTAAGCGTGTTTTTCGTATTTAGGTAATAGGTAAAATCGAACCTCGCAGAATGGTCGCGCATTTTCGAACTCCAGTTGAAGGAATTTGCATCCCCCTGTGGGGTTCCCAGGTTATAGTCAAATTGCGAATAGATCACACTGGCATTGAAGAACAACTTGCTCGAAAAGAGGTGATTCCATCTCAATGAAGCCGTCTGGTTTCCAAAACCCATTTTTGCAAACTGGTTTTTAAAAGTATCCCTGCCCAGGTACCCGGAAAAATAGACCCGGTTCGTTTCATTGATCGTATGAGTGAGTTTCAGGTTGAAATCATAGAAAAAAAGTTTGTTATCCCTCACCCCTTCATCTTTGGCGAAGGGTAGAAAAAGATCTGCATAAGTCCTTCTGCCTGAGGCAACAAAAGTTGTGCGGTCTTTAATAATAGGGCCTTCGATGGTGAGACGGCTGGAAACGGTTCCAATCCCACCGGTGAGTTTGAGTTGTTTGGAGTTGCCATCTTTCATCCTGACATCCAGCAATGAAGAGAGCCTTCCCCCGTATGCTGCAGGTATATCACCCTTATAAAGTGTAACATCCTTGATGGCGTCGTTGTTAAAAACCGAGAAGAAGCCCATGAGGTGGGAAGCATTATACACCGTGGCTTCATCAAGAATGATCAGGTTCTGATCCGAGTTGCCACCCCTTACACTAAAACCTGTTGACCCTTCACTGGTGGACTGTACCCCGGGAAGGAGCTGGATCGCTTTGATGATATCCACTTCACCCAATAAAGCCGGTATCCTGCTGATGGTTTTTACATCCAGTTTTACGAGGCTCATTTCAGGGGCCCTGACATTTTCATCGGTACGGGTGCCTTTGATTTCCACTTCCCCCAGCTCTGATTGGCCGGATTCCATAGCGATATCGAGAACCATGTTTTCCGCCAGGTTCACCTTCCTGAAGAAAGTAGAATAACCAATATAGGAAAAACGCAACTGATAGGATCCTGAAGGGAGGCTGATGGAATAAAATCCATAGGAATTGGTGATAACGCCGGCACTTAGTTCCGAAACAAATATTGTAGCACCAATAAGATATTCACCGGTTGAGGCATCCTTAACATGGCCGGAAATTGTAAATTTCTTACTCTCAGGCGGGGTTTGTGAATGAGCAAGCGAGGGTAAAAATAAGAAGGCTGCAATGGCTAAAACCAGGCATAGGTGATGAAATCGCATAAGAAATAGTTAGCTTTCGAAATTAAATTGACAAGATTACCGGGATATTATGTAGATGACATTTTTTAATGAAAAGCAGCCATCAGCAGGTTGATATCCTGGAAAGGAAGATGAAATGTATCACTAAGGAATTTGTTAGTAGAAATCCCATTGAACAGGTACACCCCTTGCCTTACGCCATAATCAGAACGGAGTACCTGGTCGATACCCCCTTGTTCCCCGATCTTAATAAGAATGGGAGTCAGGAAATTACTTAATGCATAGGAAGCAGTATGTGGAACCTTTGAGGCTATATTAGGAACGCAGTAATGGGTAACCCCATATTTCTTGAAAACAGGGCTTTTGTGGTCCGTAAGCTGAGAGGTTTCAAAGCAGCCACCCTGGTCGATGCTGACATCAATCAGAACAGCGCCCTCCTTCATCTGCTGAACCATTTCTTCGGTTACAATACATGGGGTTCTTCCATAGGCGGTATGCACTGCCCCAATCACCACATCAGCTGTTTTAAGGGCTGCCAGCAGGTTTCTTGGTTGAAGCATTGAGGTATAAACCCTTGTATTGAGGTTGTTTTGCAGTCGCCTGAGTTTATAAACCGAATTATCGAATATTTTCACGAAGGCACCCATGCCGAATGCAGCACGGGCCGCGTACTCCCCGACCGTACCGGCACCCAGAATTACAACTTCAGTGGGTGAAATCCCGGAGAAACCACCGAGCATTTTTCCACGGCCGTATTCGGGATGGCTCATGTATTCAGCAGCCAGCAGCATTGAAGTATTCCCTGCAATTTCACTCATGGCGCGGATTACGGGGAAAGTACCCGCTTTATCCTGGATATACTCAAAGGCAACAGCAGTTACCCGCTTTGAGAGTAATCTCCGGAAATACTCTTCACTGGTATTGGAGGTATGAATTGAAGAGAAAACAGTTTGCCTGTTCCCCAGCAATTCAAATTCTTCAGGTAGAAGTGGTGCCACTTTCAGGATGATATCGGCACTAAATACCTTTTTGGTATCATAAACCACTTCACCACCCATTTCACTAAATTCATGATCAGTAAAATGAGCAGCCTTTCCGGCATCACTTTCTATCATTACATGGTGGCCTTGTTGAACCAATAGACCAACGGCATCAGGCACCAGGGAAACCCTGTTCTCAAGGAATGCTGATTCCTTTGGTACACCAATGACCAGCTTTCGCATTTCACGCTGAACTTCCAGCATTTCTTCACGAGGCATAAATTGCCCGCCATGAAGCAACTCTGAATAGTTATTTTGTGTTAAATCCATGGTTATCAGCAGTTAAAAAGTAAACACCCGATTTTCACCCAAGGGATCTGCATCGATATGTACCTCGATGGTATCATCCGGCAGCAGGTCTGAAATTTTTTCCGGCCATTCAATGAGGCAGTATTGACCACTGAAGAAATAATCTTCATAGCCAATATCCAGCATTTCCTTCCATGATTTCAAACGGTAAAGGTCGAAATGATACACCTTCGAATCATCAATACAAATATACTCATTAACAATGGCAAAGGTGGGACTGTTTACAACATCTGTTACTTGCAGATGTTTACACAACACCTTAATAAATGTCGTTTTACCTGCTCCCATGGCTCCAAAAAAGGCAAAGATCCTTTTACCGGGATATTTTTCAAGCAGGCGAATAGCTATACCTTCAAGTTCCTCCAGTGAACCGCAAATCAACTTCTCCGTCATAGTTCTTTTATTTCGCCTTCAAATATACGATGGGAACTAACATTTCTTCCATCGACAAGCCACCATGTTGGAAAGTATTCTTGTAATAGTTCACATAGTAATTATAGTTATTGGGATAGGCGAAAAATGAATCCTTGCGGCAGAAGATGAAGGAAGAACTCATGGTAGACTTTGGCAGCAATGCATCGGCAGGATTTTTTATTTCATAAACATCCTTCCTGTCGTAATTCAGACTCCTGCCAAACTTATACCGCAGGTTGGTATTGGTATTCCTGTCGCCAATCACTTTTACAGGGTTATTGACCCTCACGGAACCATGATCGGTGGTAAGCACAACACTTACCTTTTTCTCAGCAAGGAATTTAATGATATCCATCAATGGAGAATGTTCAAACCAGGAGAGTGTTAAAGAACGATATGCAGGTTCATCATCTGCCAGTTCCCTGATCACTTCCATCTCCGTCCGGGCATGAGAGAGCATATCCACGAAATTATAAACAATCACATTGAAGTTATTGCCCATCAGGTTTGGCAAGGTTTCAACGAGTTTCCGTCCGGCTGTCAGGTTCAGAATTTTCGTATAGGAGTACTTCACATTTTTGCCGAATCGTTTGAGCTGCTCTCCAAGAAGTTCCCCTTCGAACTGATTTTTCGTGCCTTCTTCATCTTCATCCACCCAATATTTGGGGTATTTTTTTTCGATCTCAGTAGGAAGCAGTCCAGCAAAAAGCGTATTCCTGGCATATTGGGTAGTAGTGGGAAGAATACTGAAATACAATTCATCCCTTTCCACCCTGTAATACTCTTCAAATATGGGTTGTAACACCTTCCATTGATCATACCTCATGTTATCGATGAGGATCATGAACAAGGGCTGATTCTCCTGCATCAAAGGAAAAACTTTATCTTTCAGCAGGTTATGCGACTGAACGGGTTTTTTTTCATTTTTTCCATTCACCCAATCCACATAGTTATTCTCCACATATTTGCAGAACACCTGGTTGGCTTCATCTTTTTGCTGCAACATGACCTCTTTCATTCCTGAATCAGAAGATTTCTCCAGCTCCAATTCCCAGAATACAAGGTTTTTATATACCTCTTCCCATTCATTATGGGATAATTTCCCTGATATCTCCATGCCTATATTCCTGAATTGCTTTTGATAAGCATGGGCTGTTTTTTCACTGATCAGGCGTTTATTTTCCAGGTTCTTTTTTACGCTGAGCAATATCTGCTTCGGATTCACGGGTTTAATCAGGTAATCGGAAATACTGGCACCTATGGCATCTTCCATGATGTGTTCTTCCTCACTTTTCGTGATCATAATGACCGGCAGATTCGGAAATCCTTTTTTTATTAATGAAAGGGTTTCTATTCCTGATAAGCCCGGCATATTTTCATCAAGGAATACAATATCAAAAGGACGGGTTTTCAGCAAATCCAATGCTTCATCCCCGTTATTTGTGGTAAATACTTCATAACCCTTTTCCTTCAGGAACAGGATATGGGGCTTGAGCAGATCAATTTCGTCATCGGCCCATAAAATCACTCCACTTTCCATTCTATTTGATTTAATTATTTATAAATGAATACCTGATGAATTGTCTGCACACCTTTTCTTTTGAGATCCCCTTGAATACCGGTCCGGCAGTTCAAATAAACTATTGTATACAGAGTATGTGTACCTTTGTTACTTAAAAGTAATATTTTCACATGTACAGGACAGTTGTATCATTAATGCATAAACAATCCAATTATTGTTGGGGCCTGCTGTTCTATTTGTGTTTTATACAAATTTAACATTTTTCATTCGCATATAATGCTGATTAAACGAAAGATAGTGAATGACCCGGTGTATGGTTTCATTACCATTCCTGATGAACTCTCATTTGCGATTATTGAGCATCCCTGGTTTCAACGGTTAAGAAGGATATCACAACTGGGATTGACATCCATGGTTTATCCCGGGGCGTTGCATACCCGTTTCCACCATGCCCTGGGCAGTATGCACCTTATGACGCAGGCGATTGAAACCCTTCGCAGTAAAGGAATCGAAATCTCTGAGAAAGAAGCAAAAGGGGTCACATTGGCCATATTGATGCATGATATCGGACATGGACCTTTTTCCCATGCCCTTGAAAACTGTATTGTCAACAACCTCTCCCATGAGGAAATTTCTTTATTGTTTTTTGAGAGGCTCAATAAACAGTTTGATGGGAAACTTGAGACTGCCATCGCTATCTTTAAAAATGAATACCCTGTAAGATACCTGCATCAGTTGGTGTCAGGACAACTGGATATGGACCGGATGGATTACCTGATGCGGGATAGTTTTTATACCGGGGTTAGTGAAGGTGTGATCAATACAGAACGCATCCTGAAAATGATCACCATAGCCGATGAAGATCTTGCCGTTGAATCCAAAGGCATCTATTCGATCGAAAAATTTATTGTTGCCCGACGGCTGATGTACTGGCAGGTATATTACCATAAAACAGTGCTTTCGGCTGAGTATATGCTGGTAAAAATCCTGAGGCGGGCCAAGTTCCTGGCTGACCAGGGAGAAAAGCTTCCTGCAACCCCAGCCTTTTCCTATTTCCTGTTGAATCATATTACTCTCGACCATTTCCTTCAGGATGAAAAGAACCTGGAGATTTTTGCTCAACTTGATGATGTGGATATATTGTCGTCGATCAAACAATGGATGGAGCACCCGGACCCGGTTCTGTCAGGCATCAGCAAGGCGCTTATTAACAGGAAACTTTTCAGGGTGAGGATCCAGGAGTTCCCTTTTGAACCGGAATATGTTGAAAAAATCAAATCCAGGATTGCTTCCCATATGGGAATATCTATGAAGGAAACTGATTACCTGGTCACCTTAGGGACTATTTCCAATAATGCCTATGACCCCTTGAAAGACAGGATCAATATTGTGGATAATGACGGACTGGTAAGGGATCTCACTGATATTTCGGATCAGTTGAATATTGGGATGTACTCGAGTATAATTATGAAACATTTCATCTGTTTCCCTAAGTGGGCTGAACAAAACAGCTGAAAAAGGGTTAGTTTCTAATTATTCTATGGCTTATAGCTTATTATCAAAAAGCCTATATTTGCAGATTCTTTAAGCACCGACTTTATAACTCATTACGTTTCCCTGATGGAGTTTACAGCAAAAGACATCGCCAGCCTTATTGGTGGCAGAGTAGATGGAAATCCTGATGCAACTGTGAATAAGCTCGCCAAGATAGAAGATGGAGAGCCACAGGCCTTGAGTTTCCTGGCCAATCCCAAGTACACACAGTACATTTATACCACTCAATCCAGCATTGTCATTATCAGGGAAGATTTCGAACCTGAAATGCCTGTTGCCTCCACATTGATAAGGGTTTCTGACCCCTATTCGGCATTCGCAAAATTGCTGGAGATCTATGATGGCATGCAGAAAAAGAAATCAGGTATTTCGGCTCAGGCTTTCATTTCACCTTCAGCAAAGGTAGGCCCTGGTGCTTATATCGGTGAATTTTCTTATATTGGTGATAATGTTGTGCTGGGTGAAAATGTCAGGATTTATCCTCAGTGTTACATCGGGGATAATGCATCTGTCGGCTCAAATTCCACAATTTATCCGGGAGTAAAAGTCTATCATGACTGCACCATCGGGAATGAATGCATGATTCATGCAGGTGTTGTCGTTGGTGCCGATGGATTCGGGTTTGCTCCTCAAAGTGATAACAACTATAAGAAAGTGGCCCAGATCGGCAATGTCGTTATTGAAGACAATGTTGAGATTGGTGCCAATACCACCATCGATCGGGCAACTTTAGGATCCACGATCGTAAGAAAAGGTGTGAAACTCGACAACCTGATACAAGTGGGCCATAATGTTGAAATCGATGAGAATACCGTGATTGCAGCTCAAACAGGTATTTCAGGTTCCACAAGAGTGGGCCGGAATTGCATGATTGGCGGACAAGTAGGTATTGTTGGCCATATCACCATTGCAGATGATGTAAAGATCGGCGCACAAGCAGGTGTTGCAGGAAATATTACAAAAGAGGGAAGCATAGTTTTAGGCGCTCCCGCCATCGATATCAGCAGATTCAAACGATCAATCGCCGTTTTTAATAATCTTGATAAGATGGTGAACAGGGTTTCTGATTTGGAAAGAAGCCTTAAGAAACTAATAAAAGAATAATAATCATCGTTTTTAGTCATTAATATAACACCAGGTCGATGTCCGACAAACAGCGTACAATCACAAGAGCAGTAAGTGTTTCAGGAGCCGGTCTTCATTCCGGCAAAGAAGCTACTGTTACTTTTAAACCAGCTCCTGAGAACCATGGTATTAAATTCTGCCGTGTTGATATAGAAAACAAGCCCATTGTTGATGCCATTGCGGATTATGTGGTTGATACTGCCCGCGGCACAACCATTCAGCACCAGGGTGTAAGGCTGGCCACCATTGAGCATACCCTTGCCGCCGTTGCAGGTCTCAGCATCGATAATGTCCTTATCGAAGTGGATAGTGAAGAGATGCCTATCATGGATGGCAGTGCACGCTTCTTCGTTGAAGCACTGGAAGATGCAGGCATTGTTGAACAGAATGCTGACCGCATCTATTTTGAAATCAGGTCTACCCTCTCTTATACAGATCCTAAGCGTAAAAGTGAGCTGATCCTGGTCCCGGAAGATACATTCAGACTTTCAGTAATGATCGATTTTGAAACCAGGGTACTTGGAACTCAATACGCTTCTATTGCTCATATCGATGATTTCAAGACGGAGATTGCCAATTGCCGCACTTTCGTATTCCTGCATGAATTGGAATACCTGATTAATAACAACCTTATTAAGGGTGGTGATGTAAGCAATGCGATCGTTTTTGTCGACCGCTTACTATCTGACACAGAACTCAATAACCTCGCAAGGCATTTCAATAAGCCAGAGGTAACGGTAATGAAAGAAGGCATTCTGAATAATCTCGAACTGCATTATCATAATGAGCCAGCCAGGCATAAACTCCTGGATGTGATCGGTGACCTTTCCCTCATTGGTGTTCCGATTAAAGGCCACATTATTGCCACCCGTCCGGGACATGAGGTGAACACCAACTTTGCCAAACTCATCCGTCAGCACATTAAGGAAGCCCAGACACAGCCAAACATCGATATCATGAAACCACCGGTTTTTGATATCAACGACATTAAAAGGCTTCTCCCCCATCGTCCGCCATTCCTCCTGATCGATAAGATCCTTGAACTCAGTGAAAAACATGTGGTCGGGCTGAAAAATGTGACCATGAATGAGGCTTATTTTGTAGGCCATTTTCCTGATGAACCGGTAATGCCGGGAGTATTACAGGTAGAAGCAATGGCTCAGACCGGTGGGATTTTTGCGCTTTCCTCGGTTCCGGATCCTGAAAACTACATCACCTATTTCATGAAAATGGAAGATGTGCGTTTCCGGCAGAAAGTGGTTCCCGGTGATACCCTGGTTTTCGTTTTGGAGCTTATCACTCCATTCCGCAGGGGAATATGTCATATGAGAGGCACAGCCTATGTAGGCAATAAAATTGTTACTGAAGCTGAATTGATGGCTCAGATCGTTAGAAAGAAAAACACTTAACAATATATTCCGGGTACAATGAATCAACCGCTTGCCTATGTGCATCCTCAAGCCAGGATCGCAAAAAATGTCGTAATCGAACCTTTTGTCAATATCGAAAAAAATGTCGAGATTGGTGAAGGTACCTGGATCGGATCCAATGTAACCATCATGGAAGGTGCAAGGATCGGAAAAAACTGCCGGATTTTTCCCGGTGCCGTTATTGCTGCCATTCCCCAGGATCTGAAATATTCAGGGGAAGATACACTCGTGAGAGTAGGCGACAATACGACCATCCGTGAATTTGTGACCATTAACAGGGGCACCAAAGCCAATATGGAAACCGTAGTTGGCAATAACTGCCTTCTGATGGCTTATGTACATATTGCTCATGACTGTGTAGTCGGGAATAATTGTATCCTGGCCAATGCGGTTACCCTTGCAGGACATATTGTTGTTGAAGACTGGGCCATTATTGGTGGTGTAACTGCGGTTCATCAGTTTGTTAATGTGGGTCAGCACAGTATGATTTCCGGAGGTTCACTCGTTCGTAAAGATGTACCCCCTTATACTAAAGCCGCCCGTGAGCCACTGTCCTATGTAGGGATTAACTCGGTAGGCCTGAGAAGGCGTGGATTTGGCCCTGACAAAATCAATGAAATCCAGGAAATATACCGGTATATATACCTGAAAGGCCATAATGTGAGCCAGGCGCTGGAAATGATAGAAGCCATGATGCCAGCCACCGCTGAAAGGGATGAGATCATCTCGTTTGTCACCAGTTCTGCCAGGGGAATTATGCGTGGGTATACGGGATCACGGGATTAGAGTGCTGAGTGCTGGGTGCTGGGTGCT
Organism: Bacteroidales bacterium; assembly: GCA_016707785.1. NCBI lineage: Bacteria > Pseudomonadati > Bacteroidota > Bacteroidia > Bacteroidales > Bacteroidales bacterium. The sequence continues at coordinate 15,707 of JADJGZ010000011.1, forward strand.
GAGTGATGAGGAGATGAGGAGATGGGGAGAGGGGAGAGGGGGGGGGGGGGGGGGGGGGGGAGAGGGGGGCTGGGGAGGGGAGGGGGAGAGGGGGGCTGGGGAGGAGAGGGCGAGAGGGGGAGATGAAGAGATGCCCCGAAGGGGAGTCTTTGGCTGGGAGAGGGGTAAATTTATTCGTGAAAATTCGTGCTGAAATTCGTCCGCCAGCTGGCGGATTAGTGGACTAAAATAAAGTCCCAAGATCCAAGTCCCAAGATCCAAGATCCATCCGCCAGCTGGCGGACCAAGTCCCAAATCCGCAATCCGCAATCCGATCCAACATCAGACATCAGACATCAGACATCAGACATCAAACATCCGACATCAAACATCCGACATTGAACATGAAGATCAAACTGGAAAATATCAGCAGGAAATTCAATTACGAATGGATATTCCGTGATGTCAATTACCAGTTTGAAAGTGGAGAAGCATATGCTATTCTAGGTTCCAATGGCAGTGGGAAATCCACCTTATTGCAGATCATTTCAGGACATCTCCATCCCAGTAGCGGTTCGATAAGCTATCATTTCGAGGATCAAATTCTGCAGGCAGAACAGATTTTTCGTCATGTATCTTATAGTGGCCCATACCTTGAAATCCTGGAAGAGTTCACTCTTGATGAAATGATCCGGTTCCATCATAAATTCAAACCTTTTCTGAATGGAATGACTGAGGAAGAGTTGATCCAAATTACCCAACTCGCCAGAAACAGGAAAAAACCAATTAAATACTACTCCTCAGGTATGAAACAAAGGGTAAAACTCGCCCTTGCCCTGCTAAGTGATACAAAAATCGTTCTGCTTGATGAACCTGCCTCCAACCTCGATCACCAGGGTATAGAATGGTTCAGGGACCTGGTGGCTCAATACCGAAAAAACAGGGTAGTGATCATCTGCTCCAATTCCCAACCACAAGAGCACGATTTCTGTAAAGCATCCCTTTCTATCGATTCTTATAAGAAGTAATGTGAAGTTGCTTTCTAAAGCATTCTTTCCTCAAAAGTAATAATTGCTCTTATTCAATGGTTCTCAGGTTCTTTTACTTCTTCCTGAAAGCATTATCTTAAGCATTGGAAATGAAGCCATTAATACGAATCCCAACAGGAAATAGATTGAATATTTCATAATTCCGGGGTAAGCGGTACCCAGGTAATAACCTAATGGTGTCAACGATCCAATCCAGAGTATTGCCCCGGCTATATTAAGAAAACTGAATTTTTTTATGGGTAAGGAGGTGGCACCTGCCAACATAGGGATAAGCGTCCTGATAACAGGCATAAAACGCCCGGTTATAAAAGCCATCATGCCATACTTCTGATAGAAATTACGGGTCTTTTCGAGGTGTGACTTCTTGAAAAACCTGTTGTCTTCCTTGTTAAAAAGCATACCTCCTAACCATCTGCCTTTTGCATACCCTGTAAAATCACCCAGAATGGCAGCTCCAATCATTGTTGAAACCAATACCCACAGGGAAACATCCAGGTATTGTGTCCCGCTTAGCAATCCGGCAGTAAAAACCAGGTAATCGCCTCCGGGCAATACGATACCAAGCAGGGTTCCGGTTTCAAGGAAAATGATAATCAGCAGAATGAGTAAGCCTCCATATTGTATCAGGTGAACCGGATCAGTGAGTAATTGCATAAAATAATTCTTTATATAAAGAACAGGAGCCAGAGTAACCATGTTCAATCTCAAAGGGGGGTTTAACGATTTTTGTGAACATTTTACATTAAATCTTAAACAGAACAAGCAATCATCACATGGTCAATCCCTGATAATTACCCAAACCTTATGTGAGTCATTAGGTAAAATGAAGGAATATCTCTACCTTTGCACTCCTTTTTAAAACATCAAAAACACGCAAGTATTCTTATGGCAAATACCTCTGATTTCCGCAATGGATTATGCATCGAATTCAAGAATGACCTTTTCAAAATCGTTGAATTCCAACATGTAAAACCTGGAAAAGGCGCTGCTTATGTCCGCACCAAATTAAAAAATCTGAAAACCGGAAAAGTAATTGACAACACTTTCGATGCAGGTGAAAAAATTGATGTAGCCCGTATTGAACGTCGCCCTTACCAGTTTCTTTATAAGGATGAGAATGGCTACAATTTCATGAATTCCCAGACTTTCGACCAGATCAATGTTGAAGAAGAAATGATTGAAGGTTATCAGTTCCTGAAAGAAGGTGTTGGCGTTGAAATGGTATTTCATGCCGATAATGAAGCTTTGCTCAGTTGCGAATTACCTACTTCCGTTGACCTGGAAGTAACTTATACTGAACCCGGCCTTCGCGGAGACACTGCCACCAATACCTTAAAACCTGCTACGGTTGAGACCGGCGCAAACGTAAGGGTTCCCCTCTTTATTGAAGCAGGAACAAAAATCAAAGTGGATACCCGCACCGGAGCCTATATGGAAAGGGTTAAATAAACCTCTTCTTTTAACCTTTTAATTCCGCCTCATGGTCTTTCCAATACCATCCACACTCCAGGAGATTGCGGACTTTCTGGGTGCAGATTTCGCAGGTGACCCTAAAAACCCTGTTACCGGTATTAATGAGATTCATATGGTAGTGCCGGGTGATATAACTTTTGTTGATCATCCCAAGTATTATTCCAAGGCTTTAAACTCCAAAGCCACCATAGTCATTATCAACCAGAGAATGGATACACCTGAAGGTAAGTCGCTTATCTTCAGCACGGATCCTTTTTCCGATTATGTGAAATTAGTCAGGAAGTATTCTCCATTCTGCCCCGCTCATTCAAATATCAGTCCCTCCGCTTCAATAGGGGAAGGCAGCATTATTCAACCTGGTGCATTCATTGGTAACCATGTTTTGATCGGTTCCAACTGTATCATTCATGCAAATGTGAGCATTTATGACCGCTGCATCATTGGAAACAATGTAATCATTCATTCCAATACAGTAATCGGTGCTGATGCCTATTATTTCCAGAGACGACCTGAGGGCTACAGGAAACTTGAATCCTGTGGCAAGGTGATCATTGAAGATCATGTGGAAATAGGGGCGCTTTGCTCTATTGATAAAGGTGTATCAGGAGATACCACCATTGGAAGAGGGACGAAAATGGACAATCATGTCCAGGTGGGCCATGATACCTATATTGGCCGTAACTGCCTGATTGGAGCACATTCTGCTATTGCCGGGGTAACACGCATCGAGGATGATGTTATTCTTTGGGCGAGAGTGGTTATAAACAAAGATATTGTAGTCGGCAAAGGAGCTATTGTACTGGCTACATCCGGCCTTGACAAGTCTGTTCCCGGTGGGAAAACCTATTTCGGATCCCCGGCAGTGGAAGCCATGAAGAAATGGAGGGAAATGGCAGCTTTAAAACGCCTGCCTGAAATCATCCAAAAACTGGACAAAGATCCAGGAAATTAGTTGTAACAAGGTATTATGACTCCTGGCTATCAGCAGGCTCTTCCTCTTTTTTTCCTGAATGATACAAATCCATGGCAACAAGGATTGCGACAAAGCCCCAGAAAGGTACGCTCGCCTTATCAGTATTGAGGAAGTTATTCATGGTGCCATGCACAAAGTAGGTAATCAGTCCTAAAGTAATAACTAACGACAACATCTTTACCTGCCTGCGTTCTGCTTTTCGGAACACTTTAAGGCCTGTATATATCACAGTGATCATGATCAGTAAGAAGCTGATCAATCCCGGGAAGCCTTGTTCAGCAAGTGGGCCAATGTATTCACTATGTGCATTCCCCATATCTCCCAGGTTGGTACTGATGATGGTTTTTTCCTTGGTACGCTGGAAAGGGGCATACTCAAACTGATATGTTCCCGGGCCCCATCCGAAGAACGGGCGTTCATGATACATTCTCAAAGCCGACTGCCATCGGTTGATACGTTCCAGGTTGGAAGCATCTGTTGAAATATTGGAGATGGATTGAATATGTTCGATGAAATTGGCCGATGAATCCTGCTTATTTTTTTCCAGTTTATCGAGGATCTCAAACTGAAATGTAAAAAAGATCAGTAAAATGGAAGAGATTGTCAGTAAAATCCAGGTGAAGCGGATACGGAATAATACCAATGCGAGCACCACTAATGCAAAAGCGAAACTTACCCATGCAGCTCGACTTGCTGACAAGAACAAACCAAGCATAATGATAAGTGTAACAACCAAAGCCAGTATCCTCATCTGTCGCGACGAATTTCGATCGATTGAATATCCAGCCATGATTGGGAGGAAGAGGGCTAATATAGCTCCATAGGCGGTATGATCGTTATAGAAAGGAGTCATTACCCAATGTCCTGCCTTCTCACTGAAAGCAAAAAGCGAATGATTGTAGGTAGCATATCCTATTACGATTACCAGTGATATCACATAGGCCCATGCAAACGGCTTTATATTGCTGAATTTCTTAAACAATAGGGATCCGGCAAAATAAAGGGGAATGATGAACCATAAACGGGCCATCAGGAACTTAAAGGAAACAACCGGAAGATCACTGGCACAGGAAGTAATAAACAGCCATGCCAGGTTCAGGAAAACAGCAATTGTCACAGGATGCCTGAGAAATTGTTTATCAAGGCCCTTTTCCATACTCAGTTTCAGGACAAAAAGCAGCATTACCCCGAATAACAGGGGTTCACTGGGGACAGAGATATTGGCCCCAAGATCGTAGTTACCAATATCAATGGCTAAGGGTGTGGAAAAGACGGCAAGAAAGATGACCTTATCAAGGGAGAAAATATATAGCAAAACAAGGAGGATTGCCATTGGGATGAGTATTCCCCAATAGAATTCCTTTATCACCAGGTAGGTATTCAGTAGAATAAATACGCTGGTAACCAGGTAAACGATTGATATTTTCAGTTTTTCAGTCAAAACAGGGGATAAGAATCATTAATCTTTGTTTCCCGGGGAACCAAGAAATGCTTTTCTCTGTTCAATTACTGCAATGGCAATCAGGCTAAGCAATAAGGTTCCAGCCACAAAATAGAACATGACCATCAGCCGTTTGGGATATGATTTCTTATCGGCAACTTTAGCAGGAGAAACGGTATTGATAAAGGTATATTCCTTATTGGCATCGTAGATTGCAAGGTCGGCTTTCAACATCAGTTCACTGTATTCGTTGGCAACATCTTTCACGCGGTTTGAAAGGAAAAGCAGGTCACTTCCTTTTTCTCTCATGCCTTCAGTCAGTTGGTCAACGCTTTTACGGTTAATCCCTGAGCCTCCACCGTCAACGGTTCTAAGTTCTCCACGGGTGATTTCCTGGCTTTGGCCCAGAATGTCATAGATTCCATACGTTGAGGTGATCTTATGCATTTCTTCTTTTACAGAATCAATTTCCTGTTTCTTCAGTTCCATTGCTTTGCGGAAACTTCTCTCTACTTCCATGTATTTTTTATGGTGAGTAGTCCTGATTTTTGCATCAGTGTAATAGATGATGGCATTTACGATATCTTTTGCCATTACCGGATCACGGTCCAAAACGGTAATTTCAACACTCTCATACTGAGTCTTTGATATCTTCACAAATTTATCATACAGGTAGGCCATCGTGGAAGCAAAGTACTTATAACTTGAGTCGATCCCATAATGTGCCGGCAGGTTGAACTTGAGCATTACACTATCCCTGACATCCCTGGAAGTGAGCCATTGAAGCATTTGCTCAGTTTCACTCTCATCGGAATAGGGAGCGATATTTGAAGGATAAATAACAGCCACGGATTTAAACCTGGGTTTAGTGACCCATGGGCTAGAAACTATAAGGGATGCGATGGCAGCGATTACCATAAGGATAATCAGATGCCACTTCCACTTTCCAATGATTCGCAATAAATTGGTATTGCTAAAAAAATTTTCCATATATCCGACCGATGTTAATTTCCTGAAACGGGTTACTAAGTTGAGATTAGGTTTTATTCAAACAGGTTCATGGTTTTGTCCACGCATTTTCCTTAATGCTAAGGGGGCGTTCTCAAGCAACAGTATCACCATTGCAGCCATGAATAATGCACTTAAAGTTGAAAGTGTTACTATGATCCAGCGAATGGGATAAGCCTTTCTTTCAGACTTATAAGCGGTTTCAACCACAAATTTCTGAGGGATATATTGAGTTGCATCAATTTTAGCCTCTTCATATTTTGCCTTGACAAAACTCAATTGTTTCTTTTCATACTCCAGTGCATCTCTTAATGACACATAAGGGCCACCATATTGGGCCAGCACTTTCAATTTATTATCAAGTGCATCAATTCCCCTTTTATTTCCTTTGGCAATTTCAATGGCAAGTTGCTGATTGATCATCTCAGCCTGAGTTTCATAATCATGAACGCCTAACTTTCGCAGTTCTGTGAGCGAATCTTCCATGACCCGAATCTCAGCTTTCAATTTCTGATATTCTGCATCCATGATTCTGAATCCCTGAACAGCCCTCTCCTTCTGCATGTCATTCTTTACCGTGTCAAGCAAAGCAGCAATGGTATTGGCTATATCAGCCGCAACCTGGGGATCATGATCAAGAACACTGATTTTCACAGCCATGTACTCCGTCCGCTTAAAGGTAATATTGGATTCATATTGCCTGTATAAACGAAGGTTCTTGTACCTTGAAGATGTGTCGATACCGTAATGACGGGCAAGATCAAAGGATTTAATGATGCGGTCCTTAATTTTATTGGAATTCAATACCTGCAACATTTGTTCAGTTTGAGCGTCTTCACCAAACTCAAGAATGTCCTGTTTTGCTCCTGCATTATCATTTAGCAATGATTTTGAGATAGAATTGCTGGATGCAGGATACATGATCACTGTAGAGCGATATAGCGGATCAATGAACAGAGAAGATGAAACGATCATTGAGACTACTGCTGCAATAATTGCAGTAACCAGGAATGCTTTTCGCCATCTGTAAAGAAACATCAGGAGCTTTGATGAATCAAATTCGGGGTAAACTTTTTCGCTTGTCATAAATAAGCCGTCAGGCTATTTTAGAAGAGCCGCAAAAATAGGAAAAATCCGCAAGAAACCAAGCGGGCTAAAGGCTATTAAGGTAAGGAAATTAATTATTCCTCAGCAAGGCCAGCATGGACCTGAAATTGATCAATCGCAAGGCAATAGAGGCTACCAATGCAGCCAGAAGTGAGATAATGAAACTGACCTTCCAATCCAGGTCAACACCTTTCATGAACCAGTTTAATAAGATAACAAAGCAAACGAATGCCAGCAAGCTAAAAAGATAAGACAGTTCCGGCTTAAAACGGAAAATCCGCTGTACCATTACAAATTGTAGGATAGCCGTGAAAAATTGAGTAATCAGGCTTGCATAAGCAGATCCTACCGCCATATAGGTTGGAATGAGGAAATAGTTCAATGAAATATTCAGAACCATACCTGAAAAAGCAATGATATTAAGCCATTTGAGGTTCCCATTGGCGGTTAAAAGCGTCCCGAAAATATAGGTTGTGGCAATAGGTATGAAGCCTAGTATAAGAAAACGGAATACCGCAGCGGAATCTGCAATATGCTTCACATAAAGTAGTTCCATGAATTCTGTTGTAAAAAAACACAAAGCAACAGAAACGGTTATTGCGAAAGCAAAAATCATGGTGAAAGCCAGTTTGACAAGTCCTTCCAGGGGAAGTTTATCTTTGATGAGTTTAGCAAACATGGGTAAGAGTATCACAGAAAACAGGTAGGCAATCATATTGATAGCATCCAGTAAGCGGTAGGCCGAAGCATAAATACCTGCCTGTAAATCGCCTTCCGCATCCGGAAGAATACGCTCCAGCATTACAGAGTCAATACGGTTGTAAAAGGTCATCAATAATACCAGTACTGCAAAAGGATAACTTTGCTTGATAATCAGGGCAAAGAAGGCCATGTTCCACTGCAACCTCCTGAAAGCAGCCTTCTTCATGACAATAATCATAGCAATCAGGGCAGTGATAACATATGCGGCAGTCTGAGCATATACAAACCATTCAATCCTGAAAGTTTTTCCACTCATGCCTCCCCACAATAACACACTGCATATCAATATCATAAGGAGCCTGTCCAATACTGAAATCAGGCTATCAGTCTTAAAATGCAACAGTCCGGAGATATTTGACCTCAGGTACAAAATCAGTGATATGAGTATCTGGTTAAATCCGAGGATCAGCAGGAAGAACATTTGCCTGGAATCATATCCCCAAATAAACCCTACTGACATTGTTACAATGATATAAAGCAATGCAAGTAAAAATTTGAAGATCACGATGCCTGAGAAATGCTTATTCAGCAGGTGATTATTCTGGGCTATATTCTTATTGTTGAAATTGGTGATACCAAAATCCAGCAGGATATTAAAAAGAAAAGTAAAATTGAGCAATGAAGAGTACCATCCATATTCCCCTGATCCTACCAGATTTTGAACAGTCCTGTCGATGCCGAATATCCAGAATGGCTTCACCAGCAGGTTCAAAAAGAGCAGGAGGGTCAGGTTGGTTAGAAACTTGCGCTGCATCGTGTGCGCTATTGATTTGCTGGATGGATAATAAAAGTTACTTGGTCGTCAAATTTAACCATTTCCTTAAATAATCAATCAAAAACGCTTACAAATCCATACAGATTCATATTTTGAGGTCTTTAAGGGAAAAAGGTAGGGGGAATGACCATAAAATACCCTATTTTTGCAGAAAAAGGCTTTGAAAATTGCTGTCAATACGCGTCTTCTCCTTCATAACCGGTTAGATGGAATCGGTAGGTTTACCTACGAGACACTCAGGATCATGACGGAATCGCATCCTGAACATGAATTCCTGTTTATCTTCGACCGGCCTTTTCATGAGAGTTTTATTTTTTCAAAGAATATAACGCCGATCAAAGTGGCACCCCAGGCCCGCCATCCACTGCTTTATCTGTTCTGGTTCGAACTATCCCTTCCCTATATCTTTTCAAAGTACAAACCTGATATCTTTCTCTCACCCGATGGTTATCTTACACTAAAAACAGATATCCCTTCGGTTGCAGTTATTCATGATCTGAATTTTGAAAAATTTCCCATGGACCTTCCCTGGACAGACCGAATCTATTATCAGAAAATGTTTCCGCTTTTTGCGAAAAAGGCCAATAGAATTGCGAGCGTTTCACAATTTTCAAAGGAAGATATCATAAAAAGGTACGAGATAGAAGAAAGTAAGATTGATGTTGTTCATAATGGTGCGAGTGAAAGTTTTAAACCGATATCGGAAGAAGAGAAAATTGCTGTACGGAAGCAATTTGCTGATGAAAGGAACTATTTCTTTTTTGTTGGTTCATTGCACCCCAGGAAAAACCTTGTAAATCTTTTCAAATCATTCGACAAATTCAAGCAGGCTGATCAGCGAGGCATCAAATTGCTTATTGCCGGGGCTAAGATGTGGTGGACAAACGAAATCCGTGAAGCCTATGAAAGCATGCATTATAAGGAAGATGTGATCTTTACGGGTCGTGTCTCTGATGCCGATTTATCCAGATTGATGGCTTCTGCCCTGGCACTTACCTATGTTTCCTATTTTGAAGGATTTGGAATTCCCATCCTGGAAGCTTTCCATTGCGGCACCCCGGTGATTACTTCTACACTGACTTCCATGCCTGAAGTAGCTGGCGATGCTGCACTGCTTGTGGATCCATTCTCCATCGATTCCATCGTTTCCTCTATGCACTTTATTGCCGACGACGCTGTACTTCGAAATCAGCTAATTGTGAAAGGCCATAAGCAACAGGAACTTTTCTCATGGAATGCCACTGCAGAGAAGTTATGGAATACCATTGAACGGACTGTCTCCTGATAACCTATGACATCCGGACACACCAACAGAATTTACGGACTGGATATCCTCAGGGCTTTTGCGATCCTGTTTGTTTTGTATTCCCATGCTTTTTTCCTGGTCATTGACCATGTAAATGAAAAAGCATATAATATTCTTTCGCTCGATGGTGTCACTATCTTTTTCGTACTCAGTGGCTTCCTGATTGGGGGCATTCTGCTCCGCACCATCAATCAAACGGATTTCAACTGGAATAATCTGCTGGAATTCTGGATTCGCCGTTGGTTCAGAACGTTGCCCAACTATTTCCTAATGCTGATTCTGCTGACCCTGATCACAGTATTTTCAGCATCAGGTATAGGTAACTCAATAACTTCCTATTTCTTTTTCCTTCAGAATTTTGCAAGTCCTCACCCGGCTTTTTTTCCCGAAGCATGGAGTCTTACGGTGGAAGAATGGTTCTACCTGCTGATCCCTTTAGGACTTTATATCACCCTGAAAATTTCAAAAAATCATCGGAAAACAATCGTTTTGGCCTGGATTATCTTCCTGATACTCCTGGTAACAGGGATCAGGATTTACAGGGCATTAACTCTCTACATCCCGGATTTCGAGACCTGGGATCATCTGCAGCGCAAAATCGTGATCACCCGACTGGATAGCATCATGTATGGATTTCTGGGGGCGTGGGTAAATTTTTACTTTCCTGTTTTTTGGAAAGCCGGCAAAAGATATTGGCTATTCCTCGGGCTCATCCTTCTCGTGTTCCCGATGGGTGTAGATTTTTTCCTGGGTAAAAATCTATTCTTCCTGAATTATTTCTCACTCATGATGACTTCTGCCGGCACTCTCCTGATGCTTCCCTACCTATCTGAATGGAAGACCGGCAAAGGATTTATCTATAGATTCCTCACTTTTGTAAGTATTACATCCTATAGCATGTACCTGGTGAATTTTTCACTGGTACAACTCCGCATTATTCCTTCCCTTACTCCGGTAATTGTAGCAATAACAAAGAATCATCTTGTCATCAGCTGCATAAGATATTTCCTGTACTGGGGACTTACGTTCATGCTTTCCTATCTATTGTACAGATTCTATGAAAAGCCTTTCACGAGTCTGAGGGACCACTTCCGAAAGTCCAGGCTTGTAAAAGCTGAGGCTAAATAATATTCACCTCCATATCCAGTAATACATCAAATTTCTCAAGCACAGATTGTTGAATTTCTTCAGCCAGTTCAAGGATTTCACTTCCTGATGCCGTTCCATAATTCACTAATACCAGGGCCTGTTTCTGATGCACGCCAGCATCTCCTCTTCTGAACCCTTTCCAACGGCATTGTTCAATTAACCAACCGGCAGCAAGCTTTACCTTCATTTCCGGAAGATAATAGGCAACCAGTCCGGGATATGAAGCTTTAAGAAAATCAGCCTTCTCTGCCGGAAGCGTTGGATTTTTGAAAAAACTGCCTGCATTGCCTGTTTCAAGCGGATCTGGCAACTTGGAACGACGGATATTACAAACCGCCTGGCTTACCTCTTTAATTCCGGCATTGGTCACTCCCATTGACTTCAATTCCTCCTGTATGGCTCCATATTCCATCTGGACAACCGGATTCTTACTTAATTTGAAGGAAACTGACCAAATCAGTATTTTCCCTTTTAATTCCTGTTTGAACACACTGTCCCGATAGCCAAACCGGCAAGCCTCCTTACTCATAATAACCCACTGCCGTGTTTCAAGATCATAAGCTTCAAGGGATTCAAAACAATCCTTCATTTCCACCCCATAGGCACCAATATTCTGAATAGGGCTGCTTCCAACATTACCTGGAATGAGCGAAAGGTTCTCCAGTCCACCCCATCCCTGATCAACACACCACATGACAAATTCATGCCAATTTACACCTGCGGCAGCTTTAACCCTCACGAAATCCTCATTTTCAGAAACTTTTTCTATTCCCGCGTTCTCAACATGGATGATGTATCCATCAAAATCCCCGGTCAGCAGGATATTACTCCCGCCACCTAAAAAAAGAAATTTACTCCCGGGTTCCACAATAGAATGACTGATTTCTTCAACATCCTGAACCGTGGAAATACTTGTGAAATACTTTGCATTAGCTTCAATCCCAAAGGTATTAAATGCCTTTAGTGATACATTTTCCTTAATCGTTGGCATACATGAAAAATAAAATTCAAAAGTACACGAAAACTTGATATCGCTCGTTTCCGAATAGGGGTAAGAATAACTCATCCAAAACTCCTAAATTCGCAGCATAAAGCCGGGTATGCATAAGAAAAGAGCTATTGTTTCCGTGATCAATGACCTCGTAACAGACCAAAGGGTGGATAAAACTGCCTTAGCTTTGATAGAAGCAGGTTATGAGGTGACCATGGTCGGCCGAAGGAAAAGCGACAGTATTGCTATGCCTGAAAGGCCTTATGAAACCCATCGTATGCGGTTATTATGGGAAAAAGGCCCTGTTTTCTATGCTGAATACAATTTCAGGTTATTTTTCTACCTGCTTTTCCGGCCTTGTGACTTATTGATTTCCAACGACCTTGACACTCTTTTGCCCAATTTCCTTATCCACCTGTTAAAGAGGGTTCCTATTGTTTATGACAGCCACGAATACTTCACCCAGACCCCGGAAGTTATTCATCGGCCTTTTGTCATGAAATTCTGGAAAAGAATAGAAAAAAGCATTGTTCCGCATTTGCGGGATTGCATCACAGTGAATGACTCAATAGCAGGGCTTTTCAGGAAGGAATATGCTGTTGAATTCAAGGTAGTCCGGAATATTCCAAGAAAAAAAACAGGTGTAAATCTCCCTGATCGAACTGCTCTCGGGCTACCGATGGATCAAAAAATCGTATTACTTCAAGGAGCCGGTATTAATATTCAAAGGGGGGCTGAAGAAACAGTTGAAGCCATGCAATACGTGAACAATGCGATACTGCTGATCATTGGCGGAGGAGATGTGTTACCCGTATTAAAGGAAATGGCGCTGAAGCTTAGACTCGGTGATAAAGTCAGGTTTATTCCAAAACTTCCGCCCGATCAGTTGATGGGTTATACTGCCAATGCCGACCTGGGACTGACCCTCGACAAGGATACCAATATCAATTACAGGTTCAGCCTGCCTAATAAGCTTTTCGATTACATTCATGCCGGCATTCCGATCCTTGCCACTCCCCTGCCGGAGATTCGCAAAATCATTGAGAAGTATAATGTCGGGGGATTTATCAACCATCATGATCCTAAGCATATTGCGGAAAGAATCAATGAAATACTGGCCGATAAAGAACAATATGCAACGTGGAAGAAAAATCTTCCCCTGGCCGCAGAAGAACTCAATTGGGAAAATGAAAAAAAGGTGCTGCTGGATATTTTCAACAGGTTGAATAAGAACAAAACCAAAAAAAAGTAACTGATTGATTATTTTGGACAATTAATGGAGAACCGTCATATCAATATTGTTTCATTCTCGATACCATTTCCGGCAAATTACGGTGGTGTGATTGATGTTTACCATAAGCTGGTGGCTCTTCATTCATTAGGAATACGTATCCACCTGCATTGTTTCAGATACGACCGTCAACCTGCTCCCGAGCTTGATTCTTTATGTGAAACCATCCATTACTATCCGAGATTAACAGGGGTGGCTGTACATCTTTCTACATTACCTTACATTGTCAGAGGCAGAAACAACCCTGAGTTATTGAAAAACCTGCTTGCCAATGATTATCCGATACTTTTCGAAGGACTTCATTCCTGTTATTTCCTCAATCACCCGGCATTAAAAGGGAGGAAGCTAATCTACAGGGAAAGCAATATCGAACATCATTATTATTACCATCTGTTTCGCGCTGAAAAAAAGATTTCACACAAGCTCTTTTTTCTGCTGGAAAGCATAAAACTAAAACTTTTCCAGTCGAAGCTCAGTCATGCAAGTGCCATGCTTGCAGTATCGGAGAAGGATACAGAATACCTGCAAAACCGCTTTCCCGGGAAAGAGGTACATTATCTTCCCAGTTTCCATGGGAATATTGAACCTTCAGGCAAGCCAGGGATGGGCAACTATGCATTCTATCACGGGAACCTGGCTGTTTCAGAAAACACCCTTGCAGCAGAATTCCTCATCAAAGAGGTTTTCAATGACCTTGAAATACCGCTGATAATTGCAGGGTTAAACCCGCCTCAAAGTCTGCGTGACCTGGCAGCACAATACAATATCACCATTTTTGCCAATACAAGTGCGGAGAAAATGGAAGAATTGCTCAGAGAAGCCCAGGTAAATGTATTGATCACTTTCCAGGCTACCGGATTGAAACTTAAATTGCTAAACACCCTATTCAAAGGCCGGCATGTGCTGGTAAATTCGAAAATGCTGGCTGGCACCGGACTGGATGACCTCTGTGAAAAAGCAGAAGATGCATCAGGACTTAAAATAGAGTTGAAAAGACTGATTCATACCCCGTTTGATGGTAAAACCAGTGAGCAAAGGGCTAAAATCCTGACAGAGAGATATTCCGACAAGGTGAATGCAAAGAAATTACTGGAATATTTATTTTAGATAAGTTTGATTGCTGCTGGTTTCGGGTTATAATTTATAAACCCGATTATTCTTCCATGGCAATCGCAATCGGGTTAGGCAGTTCGATAACTTTACCACCTTCACATTTAACCGTCCGGAAGGGAAATTTTTTAATCAGGGCAAAGTTATGTGTAGCCATAAATACAGCTCTCCCGGCATTACTGATATCAATGAGGAGTTGCATAATTCCTTCAGAAGTTTCCGGGTCAAGATTCCCAGTGGGTTCATCTGCAAGAATCAGTTCCGGGTCGTTGATAAGAGCCCTGGCAATACACACTCTCTGTTGTTCTCCTCCCGAGAGCTGATGGGGCATTTTAAAACCTTTTGTGATCAGTCCGACCTTGTCAAGTACTTCATTCATCCTGTGCCGCATGGCATCATCGTCTTTCCAGCCAGTGGCTTTCATTACGAAGATCAGGTTATCATTAACAGACCGATCATTCAGTAATTGAAAATCCTGGAATACGATGCCCAGTTTTCTACGCAGATAGGGTTTATCTTTCGACCGGATCTCCTTTAATTTATAACCTGCAATCTCTGCTTCCCCTTCCATTAAAGGCAGTTCGGCATAAATTGTCTTCAACAGGCTGCTTTTTCCTGCACCCGTCTTACCAATCAGGTAAACAAATTCTCCCTTATCAATAGATAGAGTTACCTCCGAAAGTATGAGAATATTTTTCTGAAAAACAGAAGCATCAGAAATTCCAATAATTGTATCCAGACCCATAGAAATAGTTTGAGGAATTCCATGTAATCATCCATGGAAATACATCCCAAAAATACATATTTTCCTTAAGAGTTAGATGAGCAGGTTTGCACTGATCCGGTTCTGAAAAAATCCGTCATTTAAACCAGGAGACCCGGAATTATTTCACAAGTCCTGAAAAACCCATGAAAGCAAGTGACAACAGCCCGGCTGTAATCAATGAAAGGGGGAAACCCTTCATACCTTTCGGATATCCGTTTAGCTCCATTTGTTCCCTGATACCAGCCATCAGGATCATGGCCAGTGTAAATCCTACTGCTGTAGCCGAAGCATACACAACACTTGAAACCAAAGAATAATTTTTCTGAACGGCAAGAATCGCAATCCCAAGAACAGCGCAGTTTGTGGTAATAAGGGGAAGATAAATCCCTAGCGCCTGGTACAATGGAGGAGCAACCTTCTTCAGGATGATTTCAACCACCTGCACAAGGAAGGCAATCACAAAAATGAAGCTTATCGTCTGCATGAACTCAATATGCAGTGGCACAAGGATGAAAACCTGGATGAGATAAGTTACCAGGTTTGCAAGTGCCATGACAAAGATAACAGCAGCTCCCATCCCAATGGAGGTTCCTACTTTATTTGAAACGCCAAGAAATGGACAAATGCCAAGGAATTGCGCTAAAACGACATTATTGACAACCAGGGCGAGTATGATGATTTTTATGAGGTCCATGCTATATAAAATTTCAGTTAGAAAATCTCCTTTGACTATTCAGGATATGATTCTCAGATATTATACTTCTTTTTGTAGCTGTTCATGATGGCAATCAGATAGCCATAAGTGATGAAAGCACCCGGGGGCAGAATGAAGATGAGGATTGTCCTGGCTTCCTGGGAAACAAGGCGAATATCGAACAGGGTACCATTTCCCAGGACTTCCCTGATGGCACCCATCAAGGTGATAGCCAGGGTGAACCCGATTCCCATTCCTAAACCATCAAGGATAGCAGGAACCACAGCATTTTTCTGGGCAAAAGCTTCTGCACGGCCAAGAATAATGCAGTTTACAACAATCAGAGGAATAAAAATGCCCAGTGTTTTGTAAAGGTCAGGTGTGTATGCCTTCATTACCAGGTCAACAATAGTAACGAAAGTAGCGATCACAAGGATAAATGCGGCAATCCTTACTTTGTCAGGGATAAAATTCTTTAGTGCGGCGATGAGCAGATTTGAGAAAACCAAAACAAAGGTGGTTGCAGCTCCCATCCCGATTCCATTCATGGCTGCAGTAGTGACAGCAAGGGTCGGACAAGTACCCAATACCAGAACCAAGGATGGATTCTCCTTGATAAACCCATTAGTGAAATACTTTAGATTACTCATCTGGCACCTCCGTCTTTCATTGGAACTGAATCAGTATCCTGTGCAGTAAAATTCTTTTTATAGAGAGAATAAGCCTTCTGGACGCCATCACAGAACGCCCTTGATGTAATAGTAGCAGCAGTTATAGCATCAATGGAACCACCATCCTTTTTAACTTTCACTTCTTTCCCGTTAAGGGTCCCGATATTCAGATTATTAAACTGATCTTTAAATTTTGGTTCCTTCATTTTGGTTCCAAGGCCAGGGGTTTCCTTTTGATCCAGGACAACGGTATTATGGATGCTTCCATCAGGATTGAATCCTACCATCATATCGAAACGGCCACTGAATGCTTTTTCCGTATAGGTTTTCACCGCTACTCCAACGTTTTTTCCATCTTTTGAAGCCGGATAAAAGGTCAGTCCTTCAATAACCTTAACTTCCAGAGTAGGGTCATTATTAAAAGCGGGCAGCACCTCTTTAATAGCCTGGATTTCCTTGGCTTTATTGGCTTTTTCAATCGGTTCCTTGGTCACGCTGTATACAAATCCCAGGGCTGCAGCCATCACTGCCGAGATTAGCAGCAGTGAGAGGATCATATTTTTCAGGGTCGATTCTAATTTCTTTGACATCGTCGCAAATCGATTATTTGTTCATCCCAAACCTTTTGGGTTTAAATCCTTTATTAATCAATGGAGTAACAGCATTCATAATCAGAATGGCAAAAGAGACTCCTTCGGGGTAGGCTCCCCATACCCTGATCAGGACCGTGAGTATCCCACAGCCAAAACCATATATCAGCATCCCCGACCAGGTCATCGGTGAAGTGGCCATGTCAGTAGCCATAAAAATTGCGCCCAACATCAGACCTCCGGCAAGAAGATGGAAAACAGGGTCTATATTTTTTGTCGGGTCAATCAACCAGAGTACACCTGTAAAAAGAAGCACTGTAAGCAGGTAAGATACCGGTATATGCCAGGTTATAATTTTCTTATACAGCATAAATAGGCCTCCCAATAATAAGGCCAGGGCTGATACTTCACCAAGAGATCCCCCGATACCCCCCAGGAACATATCCATCTGGGAAGGAATTTGCTGGGTAAGCTGTGAAATCGATTCCCCGTTTTTCACACCTTCCTTCACTATTCCGAGAGAAGTTGGCCCTGTTAGTGCATCCACCAAAACAAAACGGTTCTGCAATGGTAAAGGCCATGAAGTCATATCCACCGGGAAAGAAATCAGCATAAACACACGGCCTGCAAGTGCCGGGTTAAAAGGGTTTTTGCCCAGGCCGCCAAAAGACATCTTTGCTACTGCAATGGCAAAAAGACTTCCAATTACAAGCTGCCACCAGGGAATATTACTGGGTACATTAAAAGCCAGAAGCAGTCCGGTAACAACTGCCGAACCATCCCAAATGGTTGGTGTCTGTTTGAGAATAAATCGCGCAACCAGGTACTCGACGCCTATACAGGTCACGACTGCCACAATGGATGCAATAAGGGCACCAATCCCAAAATACCATAGCGACACCAGGTAGGCGGGAATCAAGGCAAGCACAACACCCCACATGATCTTTTGAACAGGCTGTTCAGCATGAACATGCGGAGATCCGGAAATAGTTAACAACTGCATATCTAATTAATTATTGACTCTCGTTCTTACTATATGTCCGACCCTGGCTTTTCCCAGCCTGAGATAATCAAGCAATGATCGGCCGGAAGGGCAGGTAAAATGACAGGAACCACATTCCATGCAATCCAGGATGCGATGCTGCTCAGCCATGTCAAGGTTCCCTGTACTCACCACCCTTTCAAGCAGGTAAGGTTCCAGCCCCATCGGGCAAACACTTACACATCTTGCACACCGGATACAGTTTTGTACGGTGACACGTTTGGATTCGGAAGCAGGGATCACAAGGATACCGGAAGTGCCTTTTACAACCGGGACGTCTGTTGAATTCAATGCTTTACCCATCATCGGCCCGCCACTGATCACTTTGCCTGTATCTTCAGGGAGCCCACCGGCGTATTTAATGAGTTCTTCTACAGGAGTGCCAATCCTTACCATGAAATTTGACGGCTTCTTCAACGACTTCCCGGTAACGGTTACTACCCTGTCAATCAAGGGCTTGTTTTTCTGAATGGCCTCATAAACGGCAAAGGCTGTCCCGACATTATTTACCACACAACCCACTTCAATAGGAAGCTTCATTGAAGGCACTTCCCGTCCCGTTACAGCTTTGATCAATTGCTTTTCAGCTCCTTGAGGATATTTAACTTTTAATGGTACTACATAAATACCTGATCCTTCTTTGATGAGTTTCTGAAGGTGGGCGATAGCATCTGGTTTATTACTCTCTATACCAATGGCGGCTTTTTCAACTTTCAAGGCTTTCATGAGTAGTTGTACCCCAACAAGAATCTCCTCCCCTTTCTCCAGCATTAGCCTATGATCAGAGGTCAGGTAAGGCTCACATTCAACACCATTGATAATTAGCAATTCAGCTTTTTTACCCTGCGGAACCATAAGTTTCACATGGGATGGGAAAGTAGCACCCCCAAGGCCTACGATTCCCATTGCATTAATTTTCTTTGTGATTTCTTCAGGATTCAAAATACAATCTGTCACAAGAGTAGATGTACGGTCAATGGAATCTTCCCACACATCACCTTCAACATCAATGATGATGGCTTTTCTACGGTATCCACTCTGGTCGGTAACCTCATCAATCTTATTAACCTTACCTGAAACTGTTGAATGGATATTTGCTGATATAAAGGCTTCACCTTTTGCTATCAATTGCCCTACTTTTACTTCGGCTCCCTTTTCAACAATCACGGTAGCCGGAGTTCCAAGGCTCTGTCCTACCGGAATGATAACTTTTGAAGGAATTGGAATAGGCTCAATGGGACTATTGGCAGAAAGTTTACTCTCTTCAGGGTGAACACCCCCAATTTTAAATGTCTTCAGCATGGTTTATGCTTTTTGGAACTGAATTAAATTTAAAAATCAGTCCGGGTTTCTTTGTTCTGACTAAACTCCAACTTCTTCTTTAACTTCAACCTCCTGCTTGGGTTTTCGGGGACTAAAATTGATTTCATAGATAGAATGGGTCGGACATTCCTCAACACATTTGCGACACAGGGTACACTTACCAAAGTCGATATAGGCCAGGTTATGTTCCAGTGTGATCGCTTCAAACTTGCAGATTTTAACACATTTTCCGCAACCAATACAGGCTACTTCACAGTTTTTCTTTGAGATAACTCCTTTCTCAGTATTAATACACCCAACATAGATACGCCTGTTTTTAGGCCCTTGCTTCCTCATTTCAATGATCTTCCTCGGGCAGGATTTCACACAGGCACCACAATTCACACATTTATCTTCGATGATAACCGGAAGTCCAGTCTCCTCATCCATATACATGGCGTCGAACTGGCATGCGTTGACACAATCAGCAAGTCCGATACATCCATTCGGGCAACCGCTTTCCCCATTATACAGGCTATGGGCGAACTGGCAGCTGGAGGCTCCATCATATACTAATTTGGCAGGCGCATGGGTTCTGGAACCGAAACACCTGATAACTGCTATCATCGGATCAGATTCTGCCGCTTCCCATCCCAATTCAGCGGCAACCTGTTTCATAACAGTATTTCCACCTACAGGACAATTCATCCCTTCCAGGCTACCGGCTTTAATAATCGATTCTGCGAAATTCCTGCATCCTGCAAAACCGCATCCGCCACAATTCGCGCCCGGTAACAAATCATTCACCTGGTCGATCCGAGGATCTTCGATCACCTTAAATTTCTGCGCAACAAAATACAGAATGACTGCCGAAGCGATACCTATGGCTCCTAATGCAGCTACCGCGAGAAGAATTGCCTGATTCATGCGATTATACTTCTAATGATTCCATGACCTGATCTTATTCACCCATGAATAAGAATTCCTGAAACCCTCTGTTCCCAATAGATACTGGGGATTCCGGGTGCGCAAATGTATAAATATTTATATTGAATAGATAAGATATAATGCGCTTTTTTCATTCACACAACACGCTGTTTAACAGGAATTTATAATTCTCATTGTGAATTATTTCACATTTAAAATATTTGATATATTAACACTAATGCTCTTTTCAGAGGATTTCTTAGAATCAATATAAATTCAATATTTATTAAGGATACTATTCAGGATTGCAATGCATGGAAAAATCTGCAGGCCTCGGTCTGGCTGTAAACTGGAATGTTGAGCTCCATCTTTTCCTGAAAAGGTTTAAGATCAGGAAGTAGGGTAATAATATTGAAAGTGCTGATAATCCGGCTACTCCTTCACTGGCAAAGGATGAAACTATGAGCAGGGTTGAAATAACCAATATAAAAGGGATCAGGTAAGCAAGGATCACTGCCTTATGTCCCAGCGACTTTTTCATTTCCAATATTACAGGAGTCCCATCGGCAAAACTTTGTGCGGATAACTTTTCAACTTCAACGATTTTTTCCTTCATATCCATTGTGGTGCACATCCCTTTGGCATGGCAGGCATTACAAGCCGACTGAGAGAGTATTTTCACATACAATTTGCGCTGATCCTGGTGATCAATCAGTCCTTCATGATAAACATTTTCTATACTGCGTTCCATAACTCAATATAACTGCCTCTCAACAGGCATTAAAGATATTCTGACCCTTGCTGCTGCTGACTGAGAAAAGGGGCAACCGCCCTATGATAGATCCCATGTGCATAAGCGATAGCCATGCCATAATTGGAAACCGGAATTCCGGCATCAATCGCTGGTTTCAAACGGTTAATCAATTGTTTGCGGGTAATCATACACCCTCCGCACTGAATAACCATAGCATAATCAGTCATCTGGCCCGGAATGCTGTTCAAACCGGCAACCACCTCGTAAGTGAGCTGTTTTCCTGTAAAATTACTCAACCATCGCGGAATCTTTACTCTCCCAATATCATCACATGAAACATGGTGGCTGCAGGATTCGAGAATCAATACTTTATCACCATCCTGTAACTTCGAAATGTGCGGTGTACCTTTCAGAAAACTTTGAAAATCACCTTTTTGCCTTGCCAAAACAATACTAAAGCTTGTCAAAGGAATATCCCTGGGAATGGAAGCATCTGCTTTCAGAAATACCTGGCTGTCAGTAATCACCAATTTAGGCTTTGGGCTCATTTTCCTGACAAAAGAATCAATTTCGCGCTCCTTGCAAACGATTGCAATGCCATCATTGTCAAGTATATCCCTTATTACCTGCACTTGTGGAAGAATTAACCTGCCTTCGGGAGCTTCAATATCTATCGGGGTAATGAGAAGAACAACATCCCCATAGCTGATCAGGTCACCCACCAGGGTCACGGGTTTCCATGCAGTTTCCGGCATATACTTCCGGATCAGATCAATGAGCTTCTGAGTACTTCCAGTCAGCGACATATTCATATCAAGTACATCTGTTGAGTATGAAGTCTGAATCAACCGCCTGGTCTCAGGGTAAATGGCCATGAGATCTGACTTGTTATGAACTACGAAAAAGGGAATATCAAACTCCCTGAACTCAGCTACCAGGTTCTTTTCGAATTCGCCAAAAGTATTTCGTGTTATGATCAGGATGGCCAGGTCGATGGTTTTGATAATATCCAGGGTACGGGCCACTCTTTTTTCGCCTAATCCACCTATATCATCAATACCGGCAGTGTCGATAAAGACAACAGGCCCAAGTCCGCCAATCTCGAATGATTTCTTCACAGGATCGGTGGTAGTGCCTGCAACTTCAGAAACAATGGATACCTCCTGCCCTGCCAGAAAATTTACCATGGAGCTTTTCCCGTTATTTCTGCGACCAAAAATCCCGATATGAGGGGTTGAAGATTTTCCTTTTGACATGGTTCAATTTAAATGTGCATTCTCATTCCAAAACATCATCCAGGGTAAAACCTGATTTTGACAGATTCTCTGGTTTAAGTACTTTGACCAGCTTTTTATCCTCCATGATTCCTAAATGCTCATTGGCTTCAAACACTGTGCAACCTTTTGCTTTCATCTCTTTGGACAACTCCGACGCTTTGTTATAACCTATGTATGGACTTAAAACTGTGGTAATTGCAGGACTTCTGAACAGTTGCTCCTTACCGGCACCCGACTTTACTTTTAATCCTTTGAAAAGATGCCTGCATAAAGTATCATCAGCAGCAATCAGCAACTGTAAACTTTCCAGGATTGAATG
This sequence comes from Bacteroidales bacterium, assembly GCA_016707785.1. Classification (NCBI taxonomy): domain Bacteria; kingdom Pseudomonadati; phylum Bacteroidota; class Bacteroidia; order Bacteroidales; species Bacteroidales bacterium. The sequence continues at coordinate 38,463 of JADJGZ010000011.1, forward strand.
GCCAATCAAAGGTAAATATGCATTCAGGTCAAGGCATCCCTGGGCCGAAAGGGAGCTTACCAGCATATCATTGCTATAGATTTTGTGAGCCGCTGATACCACGAACTCCGGGATCACTGGATTCACTTTCCCCGGCATGATGCTGCTTCCTACCTGCTGTTGAGGGATCTGAATATTACCGGTAGAAACGAGGTCAGAAGCCAATAACCGTATATCCGATACCATCTTTTCCAGGTTTACAGCATGGGCTTTCAGGATGGCATGGACTTCAACGAATGAATCAAGGTTATTGGTGGTATCCTGAAGATTCTCCCCACGGGTTACCGGAAGATTGGTAATTCGTTGCAGGATCGGGATAACTTCCATGATAAAATATCTTGGGGAACCTATCCCTGTCCCAATGGCGCTGCCCCCCAAGGTTTACCACTTTTATACGTTCAAAACATTTGGAAACCCTCCACCAATCACGTGACAAGGCATCACTATACGTAGCAAAAAGCTTACCATAAGATGAGGGTACGGCTTCCTGCATTTGGGTATAGGCGATGCGCAATTCATTCCTGTTTTCTGATTCTACTCTTTCAACTTCCTGGCGTAACAGGTTGATTTTATCTTCCAGCAGGTTTAACTGCCCCATTACTGCTATTTTCAATGCAGTAGGGACTACATCATTAGTGGATTGATAGATATTGGCAGTTTCAATTGGGTCAACCAGCGTGTAGTCCCCTGGAATTTTTCCCAATTTTATCAATACTGCATTACTGATGATCTCATTCACATTCATATTAATACTCGTCCCGGCACCTCCACTAATGGCCGGAATGATAAACTGATCGAAATAATCCCCCTGTGATAATTGATCAGCTACCGATGACATAGCCTCCAGGATTTCTTCAGAGGGCAATGTAAAAGGCATCTGTTTGTCACCATATTTCTCCCTGATGGCTTTCCCAAACCCCGAAACAGCCTGGTAACAGGCAAGTTTTACTTTCCCCATTGCCTTATACCATTCCAATGAAAAAGGAGTCCGGTCAGGGAAATTCTGCATTGCTCTCATGGAATGAATGCCATACAATACCTCTGCAGGGACATCCATTGAGCCTATTGAATCAGTTTCTCTCCTTGTTTTGGGTTCGGGGTCCATAGTTTGTTGATCTTAGAGATTCAAATCAATTCTCAGGCAGGAAAAGGAATTTTGATGAAACGGAGCCATAATCGGTCTTTAGCCTGCAGAAATACACCCCGGTTCCAGGCCGGCTATTATTTTCAGTGGTTCCATTCCAGTAGATTTCATATCTCCCTGCTGAAACAGTGGAATTTCTTAATCGCCTGATGATATTCCCCTTGATATCCAGAATGCTTACCTCAGCCAAACCGGCAACAGGAAGGGTAAATGATATCTTCATATTGGAAGCCATCGAAGGATTGAATGGATTAGGGGCCAGAGAGAGCCCGGGGTTCGCCGGTTTCAATTCAGAATTTCCAACCTGTATATCATCAAGGCTGATCTTATAGGCAGATCTGCCATAAGTCCCGGCTACCAGGGTGCGGGTGGGTACATGAATCTTTAAGGCAGTCACCGGAACATTCCCGATCCCTTCAGCAGAAGCATACCAGTTGGCCCCGGTATCCCTGGTAAAGAATACGCCTGCATCGGTTCCCACGATAATAGTCTTATCCAAAGGATCAATAGCAATGGCATTTACAGGAAGCTGCGGGAGGTTTCCACTGATATCTTCCCAGGTCTGCCCTTTGTTCAGTGACCTGAAAACATATGGGATAGGTTCATCCCACCTGAATCCTGAGTAGGTTACATATAAGATGTTATCATCATCCGGATCCGTGGCAACCCGAGTTACATAGCGATCAGGCAAACCATTGGTTATATTGGTCCAGGTAAAGCCTCCGTCTTCAGTGATATGAACCAGTCCATCATCAGTACCGGCCACTACCTGGTCAGAATTCACCTGTGAAATTGCAATGGTGGAAATCGTATGCCATCCGCTGCCATCAGGACCTTTGGTAAGATCCTCCGACATGGCTACCCAGCCATATCCTCCAAATTCAGATTTCCAGACTCTTTGGGTTCCCAAATAAAGAACATCTGGGTCAAGCGGATGCATAGCAAATGGCATAGACCAGTTTTTGCGGTCGCCGGACATATCATTGGGAATAATATAATTGAAGCTACTCCCGCCATCCGTCGACTTACACAGCCCTCCATTCTGCCATTCAGCATAAATGATATCCGGTTCATTATAATTCACCAGACAATAGAATCCATCGCCTCCTAAAATAGAATTCCATTGATGGATATTCCCGGCAAAAGTTTTGAGGGTATTATTATCCTGTGTTCCCCCATATAACCTGGTTGGATTTTGATAATCTACTTCCACTTCATAAAATTGTGTCAGCGGAAGCTGGTAGAATTTCTGCCAGTTCACTCCCAGGTCATAACTCTTGAATAAACCTCCGTCATTTCCTTCCAGTATTCTCCCACTCACAGGGTCGATGGTCATTGCATGGTGATCCACATGAATATTTCCAATATCATATCCGGCAAGTTTAATCCAGTTATCACCGGCATCATCGGTTCGCCATAATTCAACTCCCATCACATAAGCCCGGTTGGCATTGGCCGGATCAACCCTGATCTGTCCGAAATACCATCCAAAATCACTATTCATACCCTGTAAGGCTGCGTCATTTGTCTGGGTCCAGCTTTGACCCCCATTTACAGTTTTAAATACATCTACTGAATAAATATTATCACAGAATGCATAGACCATATCCGGGTTGGTCGGAGCTATTGCCAAACCAATTCTTCCCATCGGGTAAACAGGCAAGCCATTGGTGAGTTTTTGCCAGCTATCGCCTCCATCCACCGATTTATAAATCCCTGAACTATACCCGAATGATCGGCGATAATTCAAGCCTCTTCTTCTTTCCCACATGGCAGCATAAAGAGTACCCGGTTCACTGGGATGCTGAATAAGATCAATACCAGAAGTGCTATCGGTTACAAATAGTTTTTTCTGCCAGCTGGCACCCCCATCATCACTCCTGTAAATTCCCCTGTCAGGACCGGGAGTGAACAGATTACCGGCAGCAGCGGCAAATACCCGCTGAGGATTTGAATAATCAACAATAACTCTTCCAATGAAAGCAGATCTTTCAAGCCCTATATGCGACCAGGTTGCACCAGCATTGGTACTTTTATAAATTCCATTTCCAAGAAAACTGAATGTAGAAGAGTTGGCTTCACCAGTCCCGGCATAAACGATATTACTGTTCGTAGGATCTATAGCGATATCACCCATCGTGAGTACAGGCTGATCATCAAAAATACTCTCCCAGGTAAGGCAATTATCGGTTGATTTGAGGATCCCTCCGGTAGCTGCAGCGATATAAACAACTGTTGAGTCATCAACAGGAACTTCAATGTCCGTAAGGCGTCCCCCGATATTTGTTGGACCGGCTAATTGCCAACCCGACCTGGACCTGGGGGCCTGGGCTCGCAGCACCTGGGCTTGCATGAATCCTTCCAAAATAGATTCATGTTTTATAGTCCCATGAGGATAAGCCCTTTGTGAACTCATCCAATCAGCAGGATATGTCTCTCCTTTTAAAAGTGGAATGGATTGATTGCTATCAGTTGCCAGGTAGGCAAAAGCTACTATTAGGAAACACCCGATTGTGATCAATGGGAACAGTAGTCGTTTCATATAGGTTGTTTTCAACAAAGGTATAAAACCCAAGGCATCTGTAGAAGAAATCTATTGAAATAGAAATGGAGGTGATGATTCTTTTTCAACCTAAGAGATCAGATTGTATCTTTAACCTCCAATATAAAAAGATATGCAATACAGGTATCTCGGATCATCAGGACTTAAAGTGTCAGAAGTCTGCTTTGGTGTTATGACCTTCAATGGGGGAAAAAAGAGTGAAATCGGTTCTATTGAGCAACCTTTGGCCAATGAACTCACTATGTTTGCCCTTGATAATGGAATCAATTTCTTTGATACTGCTGATGTTTATTCATTGGGAGTATCTGAAACGATGCTGGGTGCAGCCTTGGGAAGCAGGAGAAAAGATGCAATTGTTGCCACAAAGGTGCGCTTCCCCATGAGTACGCATCCGAATTCTACCGGGTTATCCAGGTACCATATCATCGAAAGTTGCAATGCCAGTCTGAAAAGGCTGAATACTGATTATATCGATCTTTACCAGGTTCATTCGTATGATCCTGGCACCCCGCTCGATGAAACATTAAGGGCAATGGACGATTTGGTGAGAAGTGGCAAGGTTCGTTATATCGGTTGCTCCAATCTCACTGCATGGCAAACGATGAAGTCGCTGGCGATTTCCGAAAAAATGAACCTGGAGAAATTTATCACAACACAGTTATACTATTCCATCGGGGCCCGGGATATCGAGCATGAACTTATTCCCTTTTGCCAGGATCAGCAACTTGGCATCCTTTGCTGGAGCCCCTTATCAGGTGGATTTTTCACCGGCAAATACACCCGAAGCAATCGTTTGCCCGAGAATTCACGACGCAGCCAAAGAGAAGCTTCTACCTTGAAATACTGGGCTACTGATGAGGAAAAAGGTTTTGAATTGTTAGATGTGATAGAATCCCTTACTTCCAAATACCAGAAAACCATTGCACAAATTGCTCTTAGATGGGTTCTGCAACGTCCTGCTGTTACATCTGTTATCATTGGGGCATCCAACCTCAACCAACTCAGGGAGAATACAGGTTGTTCCGAATGGCAGCTTGATGAAGAGGATATGGATAGGCTCACTGAACTGGGGAGAATGCCTGTCCCCTACCCACAAAGCCATCAACTAACCTCAGATAAGAGATAAAAACAATGATTGGTTATTAAGCGGAAATGGAAAATCTACCTGATCTTTCCATTCACGATAGCCAGAATATCCTGTTCAAGGGCAGATGCAAGGGATTCAATTTTACTTCCTTCTATCATAATTTCAGAAACATAATTCTGATCCTTTAGTCCGGAAGCATTGATCTTCACATTGAGGAAAGCACCCATCACCGCTGATCTTGCAGCCAATGCACCTACTCCGGCGTCGGTCACCGAATTCGGATTACCATGCTCAGCCATAGCCTTGATAACATCCATACTCTCATAGGAAAGCTTCATCACTCTGAATGGTATTTCAATGGCATATTTGGTGGCGTCCTGAATGGCCTGATCTCTTGCAGCTTTGGCTTCATCTGTTCCTTTTGCCATTCCGAAAGCATCCATGATCCTGTTGAAGGCCCTGGTATCCTCATCGATAAGATAGAGTAACTCATCCTTGATCTTCTGACCTTTTTCTGCGAATTGGCTAAACTCTTCCCAGCGCTCATCCCAACCAGCTTTATGGCTGGAAAGATTAGCTACCATGGTTGCAAGAGAAATACCCATAGCTCCCATTGCTGCAGATACTGACCCTCCCCCGGGTGCAGGAGACTCTGATGCGGTTTCATTGGCAAAACCTTCAAGACTCAGGTTAACGAGTTTCTTATCATTAGGGTCTTCCAGAAGATATTCAATGATTTTTTCCTGTGGGTTAAAAGGCTTCAGATCGTCCAGACCGAGTGATTTTACTGCAATCTTTATCAACTCTGATTCAGAAACTCCTAACGAGCGGTTTTGCTTCGCCAGAAAATATTTCCCTGCCTCTAAAAGTGCATTTTTCGGGATAAGTCCTACCAACTCAGAACCGGTAACGCGCATCCCCCTTTCCTGGGCTCTTTTGCAGGATTCTTCAAAAGCCATATGTACCGATGTGATACTAATATTGGTCAAATTGATTGAGACCTGGGCAATCCCATATTCTTCAATGAACCAGCCGATGGCTTTACAAGCTTTAAGAGTTCCCGGAATCCAGACTTCTTTTCCATTCTCATCTTTTTTAATCTTCCCGGTAAACGGGTTCCCTTCCCTGACAGGACGGCCTTTTTCCCTGATATCGAAGGCAACCGCATTGGCCCTGCGCGTTGAGGTAGTATTCAGATTAACATTGTAGGCAACCAGGAAATCCCTGGCTCCAACTGCTGTAGCCCCTGTATTGGCAACATGTTCATTGAATCCGGCAGGACCAAAATCCGGCTTCCAGTGTGCATCGGCCAGTTTCCTGGATAATCCTTCATATTCTCCTGCCCGATTATTGGCAAGATTTCTTCTTTCTTCAGTGAATGCTGCATTTTCGTAACAATAAACCGGGATACCCAGTTCTGTCCCTATCTTCTCAGCTAAACGGCGCGCATACTGAACAGTCTCTTCCATACTGATACCTGCGATTGGTACTAATGGACAAACATCTGTAGCACCGAAACGGGGATGTTCTCCCTTATGCTGCTTCATATCAATGAGTTCAGAAGCCTTTTTAACGGCCAGGAAAGCAGCTGCAATAACAGCTTCAGGTTCTCCGACAAAAGTGACTACGGTTCGGTTTGTTGCCGCTCCCGGATCCACATCCAATAACCTGACCCCTTCAATAGTTTCAATCTGATCCGTAATCTGTTTAATGATGGCCATATTCCGGCCTTCAGAAAAATTGGGTACACATTCAATGAGCTGTTTCATATAGTACTACAATTCAATGATTTATAGATTAACTGTTTGGAAAAGTGAGTGCAAATGTAGTGATTAGACCTTAGAGGTCAACCGTGATGCATGCAAATTTCCTTTTGAAAACCAGGGGGATTATGAGATTATTTAAATAGTACACTACAATGATTAATGCTTGGAAAAATGAATTCAAGAATCCAGAATTCAAGAATCCAGAAGTCATCAAAATAGTTGACTGAAAGAAAGGTTAGAAGCGCGTAATTTCTGTAAACCTATTTCAGGACAAGACAAGCTAAAGGTAAAGTCATTCTGAATTCTGAATTCTGACTACTGAATTCTGCCTACTGAATTCTTCAAGAAATAGAATTTTTAGACAATTTCCAGGATGATTCTAATTATACAGGAACCGTTTTATACTCCTTTTCGGTGTTTTTACAAATTCCGCTTCCTGAAGATCAAATGCAGAGAGCTTCATGTACTTTGGCATCTTATGGTTGATAACTCTCAAATGCCTTTCAAAAAGCTTATTCAGCATCACAGGAGTGATATTATTCTTCTCAATGGTTTCAGGATCCGGGAAAATCAGGGCTACAAGTTTGCCATTTCTTTGAACAACCAATGATTCTCCGACAGCAAACTGGTTATTGAGCAAGGATTCAATTTCGTCAGGATATATGTTCTTTCCATTAGCACCGAGAATCATACTCTTGCTTCTGCCTTTGATAAAAAGGTTGCCGTCTTTATCCATTAACCCCAGGTCCCCGGTATGCATCCAGCCCTCTTCATCAATAATCTCGCGGGTTAGCTCGTCATTTTTATAGTAACCCCTCATTACATTTTCACCTCTGACTAATATTTCACCAGGGATGGAAGCAGGTTTGGATGATTCAATTTTCATTTCGAGGGTATCAACCGCGATGCCGGAGGATCCGACTTTAAGTTTATCCCAACTTATGTAACTGATCAATGGTCCGCATTCAGTCATACCATATCCAACAGTAAAAGGAAATTTCATTTTTCTGAAAAACATTTCTGCTTCGTGGTTGAAAGGGGCTCCTCCAACAACAATTTCCCTGAAGTTTCCACCAAATACTGCCACCAGTTTCTCCCGAATTTTCTTAAGTATAACATCTTTGATACCAGGGACATACAGCAACAGTCGCATATGAAATTTCCCAATTACAGGCACCAGTTGTTTCTTGAAAATTTTCTCAATTACAAGCGGCACCGAAAGAATGAGTGCAGGCTTGATCTCCTGGAAAGCGGACATAATAATCTGGGGTGTGGGCGTCTTTGTCAGGATCGTTACACTGCAACCCAGAGTAAAAGGAAAAAGGAATTCAAAGGCGCAACCAAATGCATGGGCCAGTGGAAGGAAAGATACTATTCTGTCGCCGGCATTCAAAGGCATATTACGCTGGGCATAACGGATATTGGCAGCCAGGCTGTTGTGTTCAAGCATTACCCCTTTAATGAATCCGGAGGTTCCTGACGTATAACTGATCACTGCTAACTGATCATTAGCAATGGCAGGAAGACTGAAGGAAGATAACTCTGTTTTACCCGGCGAAGAGGGATGATGCTCAAAGAATGCCTGGTCCAAAAGTTTATCATTTGAAAAAAGAAGTTTGAACTCATTAATTGATATACCTCCTTTTAGAGCTTTTAAATGCTGAGGATCCAGTTTTTGATAGATGGATTCATCTGCAAAAAGCAAAACTGCATCTGAATGAATGATAATCTGGTGCAGATCAGCAGGTTTAAAATCAGGGAGAACAGGCACAATCACAGCTCCATAAGAAGTAACAGCCAGGTATATCATACCCCAGCGTGCCGAATTTTTACCAAGCAGCACCACTTTGTCCTGTGGTTTAATCCCGGAATCTTTCATCAGGCGGTGGAGGCATAAAATATTGGAGGCTACATCCGCATAAGTATATGATTCTCCCTTAAAATCAGATAATGATGTATTCTCCCAGTTCTTTTTGATACCTTCTTCAAGGTATTGGACAAAGTTTTCTTTTAACATCTTGGCTGAATATTCTGATCGTTAATCCTGTGAATTAGATTAACAAATGTAATCAAATTATATAGGAAAGATCTATTGCCAGGAAAATGGCATAATTAAACTTTATAAAATTATTGCATAAAGTGAACAAAGATTATAAAAAGTTATCTAAAACTATTGTAGCTGAGGCAGTTCACCGGAAGGTCTGGATCCATAGTAGCTATACCATGTAATATATAGATAGGCGATCAAAGGAACCAGCATTGCAAGGGCCATACTGCCATTTTCAGCAATCAGGCCCATGATCGGAGTCCAGAAAGCTCCGCCAATAATGGCCATTACAATCATGGAACCCCCAATTTTGGTATAAGGCCCCAGGCCTTTGATCCCAAGGGCAAAGATAGTCGGGAACATCAACGACATAAAGAAACTGGTGAGGAAGATCGCCCACAAACCAACCCAACCAGGCATTACAACACTTACCAGTACCAATAGCACATTAATAATGGAATAGAGTCCCATTAGTTTATGAGGTTGTATGTTTTTCATGAGCAGAGTGGCCGAAAACCTTCCAAGCATAAAAGCCACAAGGGTGCCGGTAAGAAAATAACCGGCTATTTTTTCATTTTGTCCGGTATAGTCCTGCACATACTGAATAAAGAAACTCCAGGTCCCTACCTGTGCACCCACATAGAAGAACTGGGCGATCACGCCTTTCACAAAATGAGGATAACGGAACAAGTGGGTGAATTTAATCTTATTGCCATTCTTTACATCGGAATCACCATCATCAATGTGCGGGAAGCGGGTCTTCATGATCAGGAAAGCCATCAGTAAAGTGACTCCTGCCAGGACAAGATACGGAGTTACCACTCTCATGGTTTCATGCTGAAGGTATGAGGCATATTCACCAGAAACCTTCATTGCTTCAACTTTTGTTTCATCATGTTCAATCCCGGAAAAAATAAAGACTGTACCAATTAATACACCTGTTATTGATCCGATGGGATTAAATGCCTGTGAAAAATTCAACCTTCTCTCAGAAGATTCAGGGTTTCCGAGGACAGTTATAAGAGGGTTAGCACCGGTCTCAAGAAATGCCAAACCAGTAGCAATCACAAACAAGGCAAATAAAAAGAATCCATACTCACCAATCAAAGCAGCCGGCCAAAAGAGAAAACAACCAAATCCATAAAGAAACAGGCCAATTACGAGCCCTGTCTTATATCCAAATCGTCTCATGATCATAGCCGCCGGCATAGCCAAAAGAAAATACCCCATATAAAAGGCTGATTGAATCAATCCTGCCTGAAAGCGGGTAAGTTCAAATGATTTCATAAATTGCCTGATGAGAACATCGTTCAGATTATTGGGGATGCCCCAAAGGAAAAATAAGCTGGTGGTAAGTATGAAGGGAACAATTAATCCTGATGCAATCAGTTTCGATGATTTATTTTCAGATAATGCCATAAAAGGATGAATTTACCAGAGACCGGATCCGATTAATTATTGACTTGTTATGATGGCCTGAAGTACTATTATTAAGCAGCTTTTGGACCGAATCATTTTCATTTGTAGGATTAACCTTCAAACTACAAAGATGATGGAAATAATTTTAAAAAAATGACCTTCATTATATTTTTACTCCTCTTCTCCTTTTAGTGAAAAGAGTCCAGGGTTTAAAAGCCTGGTTTGGAATTATTAAGAAAAACCCGCCATAAATCGCAATGCATGCGAAATATGACGGGTTCCCATTAATGATCTTATACCTTTACTTCTTGATAAAAATCGAGGTTACCGATTCCTGATTATTGATCGTCTGGCGAATAAAATACACCCCACCAGAAAGTGCACCAATTTGGAATGGTACAGATTGCTGGCCGGAAACAAGAGGGTAAATCCTTGTTTTTACTACTTCTTCTCCCCTGGAATTTAATATCTGAATTTTGAGTACAGCAGGGTTCTTTGACCAATAATCAATGATCACAATATCCTCGGCAGGATTAGGCCTTGGTTCGCTGATCCTGATTTCTTTACCGGGTAATTCTCTTATCCCAACATGGCAGATTTCGCATTGTTGAAAACAAACCGCTGAAGTTGTAGTATCCTCAATAGGTACAACAAAATACCGGTTAAAAACACCATTTCCGTGATCAATACCACATAATTCAGGAACCAGTTCAGCTTCTTCCCAGGTGGCTCCATTAACAAATTTATACTCTACCTGGAATCCTTCCATGAGCAGTATATTGGCTTCATAAATTCCATCTCCAACAAGGGTCATTGCCGTTAAAGCAGGATCCCAGCCCTGGAAATTTCCTGCAATGTGAACACCCTCCGGAGAAATAACATGTTCCTTTAAATCAACCCTGAAGGTAACAAGAGAGCTATCAGAAGGTGCCTGGCAAGAAGTACAACTTGAGAAGCATACTGCCCCTGTAATTGTATCAATAGCGGGCACGGTAATCTGGCGGTTGAATCCCCCTGAACCATTGTCAACTCCGCATTCTGCAGGCACTATTTCTTCCCCTTCCCAGGTTGCTCCGTTAATGAATTTATATTCATGGACGGTACCAGCTCCTAAGATTATGGTAACAGTATATATTCCATTCCCGCTCTCCGTCATCTGGGTAGTATCAGTATCCCAGCCCTGGAAATCACCCACCAGGTGAATACCTTCAGGAGATACCGTATCATTTGACATATCAACTTTGAAAGTTACATTAATAGGATCCGGAGGGGGAGGACAATCTTCACATCCGGAAAAGCATACTTCAGGTAAAGAAGCACCGGTATTCCCAAGATTCAGCAAACGGTTAAAACCGCCTGAACCATTATCAACACCACATTCGGCGGGAACAAACTCTGCTCCGTCCCATGTGTTTCCATTTATATATTTGAATTCATAGCTAGTGTTTTCCTGCATGTTGAGAGTAGCCATATAAACACTGTTTGATATCAGTTCCATCGGTGTCGTTTCAGGATTCCAGCCCTGGAAGTCCCCCACAATATGAACCCCGTCAGGTGAGACAGTTTGCTGGGAAAGGTCTACCCAGAAAGTCACTGGCACCAATGCTCCGCATGGGTTACAGCTTGAAAAACAAACAGCCGGAAGGATTGGAGTTGAAGATGAAACCGTCAAAGAACGGTTAAACCCTCCGGAACCATTGTCAACACCGCAGTCTGAAGGCACAATTTCTGATCCTTCCCATGCATCACCGTTGATAAACTTATATTGATGAATGGTATTCTCTTCAAGGTTGACAGTAACGGAATATATATTGCCTGATGTTTGAAGCATCTGAGTACCACCGGGATTCCAACCCTGGAAGTCACCAGCCAGGTGAACACCGGCAGCTGACACTGTTTGCTGCGACATATCTACCTTGAAAGTAACCGGTACCATGGCTCCACATGCTGTGCAACTGGAGAAACAAATAGCCCCAAGCACGGTATCATTGGAAGGTACTACTATAAATCGGTTAAATCCCCCGGAACCATTGTCAGCACCACAAACTGCAGGAACTGTTTCTTCTCCTGCATAAGTATTTCCGTTTAGAAATTTGTATTCCTGGTACCCCCCGCTTTGAATAGGCACAGTAACTGTGTATACACCATTACCAACTGGTGACATTGGAGTTCCACTTGTATTCCATCCCTGGAAATCACCCACAAGATGAACTCCATCTGCTGAAACAGTTTGAAGAGTCATATCTACCTTGAAAGTAACATTCACATTGGAAGTATTGTAAGAGAAATTGTAATTCAATCCTCCATTATTATTGATTTTGATTGAGTAGAGGTCAAAATCTGCTGAAGGTGTTGCAACAGTTGTTGAGAAAATATAATAACTGACCGAACCGGTAATGGCAGGAATAACAGCTGTACCAGAAGCACCAGTCACAGTTACCGGTAATAGGGTTGATGTTGAAAAACCATCATTTGAATATCTGAGGTAGAAGATTTCCTCAGCTGAAGGGTTCCCTGTGAGAGTCACTGTTACAGTTACTGCTTGTCCGGGTGAAACCTGGCCGGCAAGGGGACTTTGGGTAACATTGGTTATGGAAACAGGATCACCGGATGTCTCCATAAATATTGCCTGGGTGGAAGCATAGGCATTATCCTTCCAGTTGACGGTATACCATTTGTCATTAACAACTGTGATCTGATTATCCAGGGTACCATTATAAGTATAATTCTGGAGGGTATTCATTACAACTGTCACATCTTTCCAGGTGTTCTGCCATGGACTACCGGAGGGGCCGCTTGTGAAAAGAAATGGATAAGACCCTCCCAGCACATCACCTCCTGTAGTTGCCACTTTTATGATGGTTTGCCAGCGGGGAATTCCATTATTGATTTTTGTAACCTTGCCACCAGGGACCTGGGTATAACTGGCCAGTGCCAGAGCATTTACAGGAGGATTAGTCCAGGTATTCCAAAGGCCTGGCATATTAAGTCCTTCTGGCTCCCAGATTTGGGCGGGCAGTTCCCGGGAGGTAAAAAACATGGTAAGAAAGAATACAGGAGTTAGCAAGAATAATTTTGCAATTCCAGGGCATAGATTTTTTTTCATAGCTGCTTCTTAAATGATGGAAGAGATCCTAATAATTCTATTAAACGAAAACCAAGGAACTCTTTTTAGAATTTAGTGTTTTGCTTGTTTGGCTGATGGTATTATATAAATTTCAATGAATGGGTTGAGTGTAGATAAAGATATCCATTTAATTTGAAACCTTAAGAATATTCCTTCTGAAAAAAGGGAATTCTTAAGGTTTCAAATAAATGATAAAAATGAATTATGGTTTTAGAACCTGGACGATGGCTGTAGAATTATTATCTATCAATGCCATATCAGAACCATCAACAACCCCATCTCCGTTCACATCTTCTGCATTGTACCCAATCATCACTGATGTACTGGCGTTATCTATTGAAGCCATATCTGTTCCATCAACGATTCCATCCTGAGATGCATCGCCACCGAAAATCACCCATGTTGTTCCCATCAGTTTCATATTGTTCCCAAATACCTGGGTAGCATCTGAAGAGAAATCATAGGAAACAGGACCTGATCCGCTGAAAGAAATCGGGCTTGCACTCCATGTTTCAAGGCTGTTCCGGTGTTTGATCACTAAGTAATAGGAGTCTGTAAAGGCACCGGGAATAGTATTCACTGATAATGTACCATCGGTAAACAGATCAGCAGTAAAACTATAGGTTGAAGTATAGGTAATCGCATCATGCAGTTCAATTGTCAAAATGTCAGCAATTCCGGTTCCATACTTAGGTGAAGGAGGAACATCCATTGCCTGGTTCATTGTTCCTGATCCTGTATTGAATAATCCTTCAAGGAAAAGTTTTACATTAAGCGTCTTGGTTGCAGGAGGATTCACTGTTAAAATACCAGAAACATTACTGGTACCATCCCAATACCCCCCGCCGGTGCCACTATAGCCACCATACACATAATTTCCGGCACCCAACTGAAAACGGCTGGCATAATAATAGACACCAGGAACTGTAATTTCAGCACCCAGATTTGTTTTAAATTCATCGTTTGCACCGGATGCTGCATTATAGGTACCTATTACCCAGTTCGTCCAGGTGGAAGGATCTGTATTGTCTGTACTGTATCCTATCCATGACTGCAGTCCGTAAGCAGGAAGAGCAGAACCGGTTCTGCCGTTAGGAATATTAGCCATTGCATATACATCGTAGTTTGTTCCTGATTCAATAGTGCCCATATCAGGCCATTGAAGGTTAACCCAGTTAAGTTCACCAGCCCATGTGTGATTCAAGGTGGTACTTGTAGTTATTGTCGTTGACCTGTCTGGACCAGAAGCCCACTCGCCTCCTGCCCATGATGGATTCAGGAAAAACTTGTAATTATAGGTGCCCGATGGGACAAACAGTTCAATTGTATAACTAAGTCCTCCTCCTGAAACTGGCGATAAGAGTAACGACATGTTGGTTCCTGGTTCATTCCAGAAGGCTCCGGGGAAACTACCTGCAACAAAAAACCTGGTCAGTTCCGGGAATGAAACCACTTGCAGTTGACATATCAAGGTTGAGAACAACAGAATGATAGGTGGAGAAAATAATTTCATCACCAAATACTGTTTCAATGGCATTGGTTGCATAAGCCCTGGCATGATAAGTAGTCCCTGGAATCAAGGATGTTAAGGAGCCGGTAAATGCACCTAATCCCGAACCATCTACAGTAAAATCATCGTCCAGAGTTGGATTGGCTAATGTGCTCCAACAAATCCCACGGGCAGTAACAGCATTACCCCCATCGGCAATTACATTTCCATTAATACTTGCGGTAGTGCCAGAAAGAGCATCTATAGTTCCGGTTACTACAGTAAATACAAACCCATTCACTACAGATAACACACCAGAAATATTAGATGTACCATTCCAGAATCCGGAATTATATCCTCCATATACAAAGGCTCCGTCACCCAATTTAAAACGACTTGCATAATAATAGATACCATTGGTAGTTATTCCGGAACCAATATCAGCCTTAAACTCATCATTACCACCTACAGCAGTAAAATAAGGAGCAGGAACCCAGTCGGTCCATGTAGAAGGATCAGAGGCTACTGTGCTATATCCGATCCAACATTGCAATCCATAAGCACCACCAACAACACCAGTAATTCCATTCGGAATTGAGGCCTGTGCAGTTACCTCAAATGGAGTAGATGGAAGAATAATTCCTGAAGCAGGAGATTGTAAATTAACCCAATTAAGTTCCCCTCCCCATATGCTATTTACAACTGTATTGCTGGTTACATTTACGCTTCTGTTAGATCCACCACCCCATTCTCCAAAAGACCAGCTGGCATTCTTAAAGTGCTTGAATTCATAGGTACCTTGCGAAAGTGTAAGTTCCAGGGTGTAAACAAGAGTGGTTCCAACCTGAAGTAATTGCATACCTGGATTAGACCCGGGTGTATTCCAGAATGCACCTGGGAATCCACCAGCCAAATAAACCACGTCTGTTCCCGGGATAAAACCGGCAGCTGTTGACATATCAACATTAAAAACAACACTGAATAGAGTTTTGAATTCAATTTCCAGGCCATAGGAAGTGCCATTGGCATTGGTTGCATAGGCCCTGGCAAAATAGGTTGTACCTGGAATAAGTGAAGTAAGGAGTCCGGAGAAGGATCCGGTTCCTGAACCATCCACTGTAAAATCATCATCAAGTGTTGGATTATTCAATGTACTCCAGCAAATTCCTCTTGCAGTAACAGCTGAGCCTCCATCGCCGATAACAGTGCCGCTAACGGTTGCATAAGTTGTGCTTACAAGGGATGCAGTACCTGTGGTTACTGCAGGGGGTGCCCCATTTACAGTCAGAATTCCTGAAATATTTGTTGTGCCATTCCATAGGCCGCCATTATAACCTCCGTATACAAAAGAAGCAGATCCCAACTGGAACCTGGAAGCATAATAGTAAGTTCCGGCAGTTAAGCCAGTACCAATCGCAGCTGAATATTCATCATTCAATCCCGAGGGACCAACATAGGTAGCAGGTACCCAATCAACCCAGGTATCCGGATTGGTATTGCTACTGCTATACCCGATCCAACCCTGTACACCAGGTGCAGCTGTTGGCTGGCCTGTGGTTGCAGCAATATAAACCTGCCCGAAAACATCAACAGTTTCTCCTGGATTAATTGAGGCAGTAGCCGGAGATTGGACATTAGCCCAACTAATCGGCGCAGCTCCCACAGGGTAAGAGTAATTTGCGCCTCCATTGTTATTGACCTTGATGCTATGCATATCATAATCAAGGTTAATACTTCCATTTGTTGTAGTAAATGCATAACATTTAACAGTTGTGCCATCTGCCTGAGCTGGTATTTCAACAGTACCAGTTGTGCCTGTCATAGTAGCCGCCAGTAAGTTTGAAGTAGCCCAATTATCAGTGGAATAACGTACAAAAAGGATTTCTTCCGGACATAATGCATTTGAAACTGTAACTGTAACAATTACAGGTGTTCCGACGGTTGCAATCACAGGTACAGAAACAGTTAAAATATCCACAGGTAAGGCACTGGTTTCCATAAAAATGGCCTGAGAACCAGTATAGCCATTGTCCTTCCAGTTCATTGTGTACCATTTTCCATCTCCGATAGTAATGGTGTTATTACCCCCACTATTAAATGTATAGTTTTGCAGATTATTCATGCTCACTGCAACACCAGCCCATTTATTTCCCCAGGGATTTCCGGTGGATCCACTTGTGAAGAGCCATTCATAAGTACCTCCAACAAGGTCTCCTCCACTGGTTGCCACACTGAATATAGTTTGCCATCGGGTGGTTCCATTAGTAATTTTTGTTACTCTTCCTCCGGCTACCTGGGTAAAACTTGCTATTGCAAGATTGGCTGGTGGATTTTGCCATCCATTCCATCCTCCTGGCATATTGAGACCTTCTGGCTCATAGATCTGAGCCACTGCCTGCTTTGAATTTAGAGAGAGCATCATACCAAGGATGATCACAAATAAACTCAGCATCAAAGCTGATCTTTTAGTATATCTTTTTTTCATATTCGTTTTATTTTGTTTCTAAACTTATTAAAAAATCATCGGCACAAGGGAAACTAATCCCTGTGCCGACAAAAACGATATTACTTTATTGAAGTTTGTCAACAGAGTTATCCACAGAAGATCTCTTCTGTTTTACTGTTGCATAACCAGCCGCAAAAATCATCAGAAATACGACACCACCACCTATGGGTGCTGAACCGTTTGGATTCTGATTGCCTGTCTGGCCATGACCCGATCCGGGAGGATGGGGAGGTTCCTGAGCTTGCATAGGAACGCAAACAATACTTAGTAACAGGAGTAAAATGCCTGCAACAAAATGTTTAGCAGTTAATTTCATGAGTATAAAAATCAAAGGTTGGGTTTTTGGTTTATTTCTTGCAAATTTCAGTTTGCCTGTTGCACTTACTGGACAATTAACTTTTGAGTGACAACCCCTTGCCTGGAGAAAAGATTAACCATGTATATTCCAGGACATGAGGGTTTTTCAATAGTTAACAGCGATCCTGATTGCAGATTGCCTGAACGGATAATCCTGCCACTCAGGTCAGATAAAGTAACCTGACCACTAAGTGCAACCGGAGCTTTTATATTCAGTGAAGTTGCTGTTGCAAAAACAAGCAGCTGAAGCGTTTCTTCAGGATTATCAATACTCGTAACACCAGCAAAATGAAGAATAAAACGATGAGGATCTTCATTGTTTTCAGCTGTAAAACTATAAACAGATGTTTGAGTAAAATCATGAAAAGTACTTGTTTTAGTATCTTCCAGCATAATTCCGGGTGTCATTGGAAATGATTCCAATCCTTCGAGAGATAAAGTATATGAACCTTCAACCTTAATTGTGGAATTCACCGGGATGCTGAAACCCATGATACTGAATGGCATGGAGTTGATCGACAGATTCTTGCCATCCTCAAGAGTAGTGGCTATCTGTGGAATAGTCTCATCAAGGCTTATGAGCTTTTCTGCATCATAAAAATCTTTATTGGTTGAACCAACCTCTTCAAATATTACAAATGCTTCATCAAAATTGGTTTCGTTGCCAAGCGTAAGTTTTAGCTGATTGCTGGCTAAGGAGCTCTTCATCCAGTTATTGTTATGTACCCTGGCAGAATTTGGAAGTACCAATGAGGAGCCCGATGCTTTTACAAAGAAACCTTGTGTATTTGAAATTTTCCCATTAGCTCCGCTTGTTTTATGTGAAGCATCCAGGTATGATTCATAACCTGCTCCGCCCGACTTATTCTCGTTATAAACATAGTAATATCCTCCATCCAGGTTCGATTTGGTAACTCCATCCCAATCAATAGCGGAAGCGAAAGGATTTCCAATTAAATTCCAGGTATTTCCACCTGTCCCAAGAGTAACTGTCTGATCACCTGTAGTTAGTGTTCCTGCAAAAGATTTTGTAGAACTACCGGCAAAACCGGAACTATATGCCACCAGGTATCCTGTAGATACTCCAAATTGTGGAGTTGCACCAAAATCAGTGGTATTGAGTGACCAGTCAGAATTCTTTAGATTCAACCAGTTCAGATTTCCTGACACTACAGCTTCACTCCAACGATAAAAATCATAAGTAGCACCGGTAGTAGAGTTAAAGTTACCTGTTGTAGGTGCAAAATTCCCATCACAGATGTTCTGTCCTGAGACAGGTGATGAAATTAAATGCCACAAATTATCGCTGGAAATTATCTTTTTACAGTTGCAGATCCGCTAACTGAACCATTGGTAATCAATGATCCGCCGCTCTCAACGGTTAGCCCTGCTGCAGTTGAATTATTTACAAAGGCACCGGAAACAGTTAATGAATTTCCATCGGTAATTGTCACAGACTTACCATTATATACATACAAGCTAGCAACTGTAGCAGCTGATGATAGAGTAACATTATGCATAATGGCAACGTTGCTTGAAGAAGCTGGCGCTGAATCACCTTCCCAGGTGGAACCATCAGACCATAAACCATCGGCTTTACTTACTTTGCCAACAACAATAGTCGCATACGGACTCAATGTCCCGCTGTTTTCAGCCCATGAATCAGTACCAAAAGAATAGGAAGTGCCTCCATTGGACGCTTTTTTCATGCGATAAGCATAATAATACTTACCCGGTGTAGAAATACTGAGAGATGTTTTACATCTTTTATTGCTTCCATCACCATCCTGGAACCAATTAATGTCCACCCAGGTCCAGCCGGAACCATCAGATGAAAGGCCATAACCAAACATACTGCCTTCAGGATAATCCCAATCTCCTTCACCCCACTCAACAGAGACTGTAAAGGAAGCATTGACATCAACTACGATGTTCTGGCTGGATTGTTCCGGAGCATACCTGTGCGCCCAGGGATAGGAAAGCGCAACAATTGGTAAAAACAAAATTAAAACGAGTAACTTTTTCATGATCATAGGAAATTTGGGTTTTGGTTTTTGGGTTTTTGGGTTATTAAAAGTCTTTGAATGTTAAAAAGGAAACAGGGGCTTAGTCAAATGATGAATTAACTAAGTCACTGTATAATACTTAATTCAGTTCGTAAATATACAAGGTACAATAAGTTAATACAAATTTATTTTTCCCGCAAACGTTTGCAGAAATAAGTTTTTTTTTCGCAAACGTTTGCAATCTCAAATTCATTCCCACTTTTTAAAATTATTCATTAAGTAATTTGTTAATGGAAGCACTCCCAGATAGTTACCATTAAGCCAACTTCCTAAATTTTTAAGGTTCAAAAGTGTTTATTAATGATTATTTTAATGTTTGCTTTTAGATCGAATTCAACAATTATCACATCTTAACACAACTAAAATACCCACCAATTAACTTATCATTCATGTAATGCTGACTAACCTTATCAATCCATCCAGAAATTGATTTCATAAAATCTGGCATCATTAAAATACAATCTTTTCACCTCTCTTACAAAGTACAAGATTTATGGTATAATTTCAAATAGAAATGTTGTCCGAGATTCTGATTCCGGACAACTTTTCCGAAAACTTTATACTGGTTTCTTAACTTTGAAAAAAAAAATAATGGATCGATCTGAAAATGTATTGGAAATTGCTGTGTTTTCGCTGGAGGCTGCAATATTGGCCGAGAAATCCGGGGCCGACAGGGTTGAATTATGCTCTGCTCCTGCCGAAGGTGGCCTCACTCCAAGCATTGCAACTATCAGGCTGGCTAAACAACTATTGCAAATACCTGTTCATGTTATGATTCGTCCGAGGGAAGGTGATTTCTGTTATTCTGATTTTGAATTTGAGAATATCCTGCTGGACATAGAAGCTGCCCTGGAGGCCGGAGCTGATGGAATTGTCTGTGGAATTCTTTTAAAGGATGGACAGATTGATGAACAGAGAATGAAACTGGTACGTGATCTGTCATACCCACGGAAACTGGTATTTCACAGGGCTTTCGACATGTCAAATGACCTTTTTAATTCAATGGATTCATTAATAAAAACAGGAATTGATATCATTCTCACTTCCGGAGGAAAACAGACGGCCTTGGAAGGTGTTACTATATTAAAAAAACTTGTTCAGAAAGCACAAAACAGGATCAAAATTTTGCCAGGCAGTGGAATATCACTTGATAATGCAGAATATATTTTAAAAGAATCAGGTGCAAATTCGATTCATCTTTCAGCAAAAAAACTTTATCCTGGCAAAATGCTTTATAAGAATGAGTATGTTAGGATGGGTGGAACATTCAATGTTCCGGAATATGATCTTCTTCTTCCAGAGGAGGAAGTCATTAAAAAAATTAAAAATCTGATCAATTAAAACTAATACCCTGATATAATGTTGCTTTCGGTTTTATACATCCTTCTCTCTTTGGTCCTGTTGTATTTTGGGGCAGATTGGCTTGTTAAGGGAAGTTCCCTGTTTGCCTTCAGAAAAGGAATAAGTCCTCTCATCATAGGCTTGACCATTGTTGCCTTTGGCACCAGTTCTCCTGAATTGCTTGTGAGTATTATGGCCGCTATTGACCAGCAGGGTGGGATTGCCATTGGCAATGTTATTGGAAGTAATATTTTCAATATTTGCGTGATCCTTGGCATAGCAGCATTAGTTTCCCCCCTGAAAATCAAACTTCAGATCCTGAAAATAGATATTCCTGTTGTAATTGGCAGTACATTGATATTTATGCTGATGTTCAGGGACAGGTCTATTGACAGGTATGAAGGAATGATATTATTAGCTTTTCTGATCATATACACTGTTGTAAATATACATCTGGCCCGAAAAGAGAAAAATAAGGAGGTGCTGGAAGAATATTCGGCTGAAATTCCAGTCAAACTCAAGAGCAGGTGGATGGAGTATGCATTAATGCTTGGAGGGCTGCTTCTTCTTTTAGCCGGGTCAAAATTACTGGTATTTGGAGCCGTGGATGTAGCAAGAGCTCTGGGTGTAGGCGAAACAATTATCGGGCTTACCATTATTGCTGCAGGCACCAGCATGCCTGAACTAGCTACCTCCGCATTCGCTGCCTATAGAAAGGAATATGATATTGCAATCGGGAATGTGATTGGCTCCTGTACATTCAATCTACTGGGTATCCTGGGAATAGCCTCTATTGTGAATCCCATCTCAGCCCTGGCTATTTCCAACATCGACTTATATATTTTACTGGGAACCAGCCTTATCTTACTACCCTTTTTCCGGACCAAATTTACATTGAAAAAGGATGAAGCTTTCATCTTACTTTTTTTGTATGGAATCTACCTTTATTATCTTTGGCCAAAATAGCTGATCATGGGGATCAATCCAACAGATTATTATCTTGAATTAAGTCCGGTTGACAAATTCCACGTAAAAGTCTGGGTGCCTTCTGAAAATCCAGGAAGCATTGTTTTCCTGTTGCATGGACTAGCTGATCACAGTGGACGATTTGATCATGTAGCTGAGGCTTTTTGCAATGCAGGACATATCTTTATTGCTCCTGACCTAAGGGGGAATGGCCTCACTACCGGTAAACGCGGACATTTTGAGTCCATCGATCAGATCATTGGTGACATTGATTTCATCATTAATCATTTTCGGAAATCATGGCCCGATATTCCCCTGGTAATTTATGGACAAAGTATGGGAGGTAACCTGGCCTTGAATTATGGACTTAGACGACAAGCCTCAATTCAATTGCTGATCTCTTCAAGTCCCTGGCTGCATCTGGCCAATCCCCCTGCCAAACTTGTTGCTTTTGCCGGCAACCTGCTTGGATATATAATGCCTTCATTAACCATTCCCAATGGGATTAATGCCTTTGAACTATGCCACGATCAGGCGATCTGCAAGGCATATGAAAAGGACCCGCTGGTGCATGGGAAAATATCTTTAAATACTTATCGAATCATAACAGAAGCCGGTGTTTGGGCCCTGGAAAATGCTCAAACCCTGGGAATACCGCTACTCCTGCTTCATGGGACCAGCGATCGCATCACCTTATTTAATTCAAGTCAAAGTTTTGCATCAAATAATTCTCCATATTGCACCTTCAAATCATATGAAGGCCTGTTTCATGAACTACATAATGAACCGGAAAGAGAACAAATTCTTGCCTTCATCCTGAATTGGCTCAACCAACAACTCGAAAACATTCATTGAAAACTCACTCTTTACTATTCTATGAAGCAGCATCAATTCAGAATTAATAAATACCATGAAATGAACAACGCAAAACCCCTTGCATATTTTGCAATCACAATAGGATTTATGATTTTCCTGGTTTGGAGCTACATCTTACTTAAAGGTGCAGTCCCTGAATATAGTCATCATCCCACAGAAACCATGTTTCACCTGGTCGTAGAATATTGCACAGCTATAATGCTTATTATCAGTGGACTAAGGGTTCTGTTAATTAAAGGCCAGGGGGAAGGGATGTTGCTTCTTTCGATGGGAATGTTATTCTATACTCTGGTAAATTCTACGGGGTATTTTGTTGACAGGGCCGGTAAAGACATTCTGATCGTTTATGTAATTCTTCTGGTACCAGCCATCTATTTTACCGTATTTGCCTTTCATGGCAGCAGAAAAAAAAGTTAATCCCAAACACAAAACTTATGAATATCAAATCTGCCTCAATCATTCTGGCTTTACTTGGTTTTTTCTATCCGCAAATTTCTTTTGCCCAAAAAAACCCTAAGGAAATCACTGAAGGTACCCTCACATTTACTGTCAGAACACTAAGTAATTCAACAGGATATTCACCAAAACATGTGCTTTCCATCTGGATCAAAGATGAGGCTGGCAATTTCATTGTGTCAAAAAAAGTAATGGCAGCAAGCAGGAAAAAGCATCTTGTGAAATGGGTAGCTTCTTCAGCATATAATACCACCTCAGCAACTACCGGAGCTACACTGAATACACATCAGACTCATACCATTACCTGGGATGGCCGAAATGCAGATGGTGCGCTGGTTGAAGATGGGATCTACCAGGTCTGGGTGGAGTATTCCAGTGAGAATTCAGCTAACGGACAACCTGCGGGGCCTTCAACATCAATACCTTTTCACAAAGGCCCGGTCACAGATCATATCACTCCTGCCAATCTCACTTACTTTCAGGACATGATTCTCGACTGGGTACCCATGGGTGTGGGTGTGAAAGAAAGTCCTGCTGTAAATCCGGATATTGTTATTTATCCTAATCCTTTTGCTGAAAACACAAATATCAAATTCAGCCTTGATGTAAAGTCACAGGTTCAGGCCTGCATCATTAATTTTGAAGGAAGAAAGCAAAAATCAGCGATTAATGAAATTTGTCAGCCCGGCACCTACTCATTCGAATGGGATGGGACTGATGAAAACGGGAAACGGCTGAAAGCTGGTATCTACCTTTTACAGTTAACAATCAATGGGAAGAGTTTTTACAGGAAGCTAATCCTGAGATAATCAAGAACTCATTTCAGAAAAGTCATCAGTAAAAATTCCTTACTGGATTTTTCCATTGAGTATGACCGTATCTACCTTATTACTTCCAAAGGCATAAGGCATGAATTCCAAAGAAGGGATTGGTTTTGTAATAAATACATTCGCCTTCTTCCCAATCGCTATGGAGCCCAATTCATGACTAATTCCCATTGCATATGCAGAGTTTAGCGTAACTGCATGAATAGCCTCTTCCGGGGTCATCCGGTATTGAATACACCCCATCGACAAAACCAGTTGCATATTCCCGGAAGGTGATGATCCCGGGTTAAAATCACTAGCCAGCGCAACAGGCAGGCCTGAATCCATCATTTTCCTGGCAGGTGCGTGCACCATCCCTAAGAAGAAAGCTGCTCCGGGCAGAATCGTAGGCATGGTTTCACTGTCTTTAAGACTCTCTATTTCAGCATCCCCGGTAAATTCAAGGTGATCAACTGATAATGCCCCATATTTTACCCCGGTTTGAATTCCTCCGGAATAATCCAGTTCATTGGCATGTATCTTGGGTTTCAGGCCATATTTTAAACCAGCCATCAGAATTCGTTCTGTATCTTCAACCGTAAAAAACCCTTTATCACAAAATACATCTATAAAATCAGCCAGGTCTTCCGAAGCTACCAATGGGATCATTTCATTGATAACCATGTCAACATATTCACTTTGCCTTCCTTTATATTCAGCAGGAATTGCATGGGCTCCGAGGAAGGTAGCTTTGATGGTTAACGGTGAGAGTTCTTTCAGTTGGCGAATCACCCTTAGCATTTTTAACTCATCGTCAGTATTCAATCCATATCCGCTCTTGATCTCCACAGCACCTGTACCCAACCACATAATTTCTTCAAGCCTTTCCAACGCCTGGGCTATCAATTCTGTTTCTGTAGCATCATGCAGACGCTGGGCTGAATTCAAAATCCCTCCCCCCCTGCGGGCAATTTCTTCATAAGATAATCCTTTAATCTTATCAACATATTCAATTTCCCTGCTACCGGCATAAACCAGGTGAGTGTGCGAATCACAAAAACTAGGAAAAACCATCCGTCCTTCTGCATCTATTACCTTAATCCTGCTCTTTTGAGGCTCATCAGGATAAAACAAATCCTCCATTTTGCCAAATTCTTTTATCACCCCTTTGTCAATTAAAAGAAACGCATTCCTGATAGTATTTACAGTGGCCATCTCTTTTCCTTTAACAAATGGCCTGGGATCATATTCTACATTGACTAATTCACTTATGTTCCTGATGAGTATTTTCATAAAAATTAATTGGTAAAAAAATATTGGAGCCTTTGTTTATTATTGTACATCCATCATACAAACTGTGCGGGTAAAATTAATTAATCTGTATCAACCATGGTTCAAATTCGTTACAATACTTTTATTACTTTTGGAATCCAAATTCATCAATTGATAGTCAACAAATTCACAACATGAAAATGCGATCCTTTCTACTTTCTTTAGCCTTGTTATTGGCTGTTTTTCCTGCAGTTCTCGGGGGCATAGTCCAGAAAGAACAAGCACAACTCGTTGCTACTAACTTTATCAGCGAACGAATTGCCAATCATCAGGTTGACTGGAACCTTTCAGATATTTCCATAAAACTGGAAGCTGTTCTTGGAGATGAAAATGCGCCGTCCCTTTATGTTTTTTCCAATAATGGCGAAGGTTTCATTATCGTTTCCGCGGAGGATGGTCTCAACCCAATCCTTGGGTATTCATCTGCAGGAAGCTACCCTATTGAAGGGAAAGTTCCTTCTTTTGATGGTTTAATACAAGACTTCGTTTCCCAGGTACAATTTGTCAGGAGTCAGGCAAACTACATCAGCCTTGAATCACAGGCTGCATGGAATCATTATCTTTCACAGGATAACGACTCCTATATGGCTACTACTGATATGGGGCCTCTGATGACCTGTCAGTGGAACCAGGACAGCCCATATAACCTGTTATGCCCGGAGGACGCAGCCGGTCCTGGTGGACACGTTTATGCAGGATGTGTTGCCACTGCCATGAGCATGATTATGTATTATTACAGGTATCCTCTCCAGGGAATAGGCACTCATAGCTATTATGCTTCTGGATATGGCACACAAAATGTAAATTACAGCAATACCCATTATGATTGGGATGCCATGCTGGATGCTTTGAATGGCAGCAGCGGGCAGTGTATTCCAGCCGTTGCAGAACTTCAGTATCATGCAGGTGTTGCAGTGAACATGCAATATAGCCCAACAGGTTCAGGAGCCTATAGCGTTGATGTTCCAGCTGCATTAATTTCCCATTTTGGTTATTCTACTTCCACACAATATGCTGCACGCTCAAGTTACAGTGCAACTGTTTGGGAAAATATGGTTGTTGAACAACTGGATGCTCTGAAACCTATCTATTACTCCGGAACCGACCCTACACCTGTCACCGGTGGAGGACATGCCTGGGTTTGCGATGGATACCAGGTTAATGGTTCTTCTAAGCTTTTCCATTTTAATTTCGGTTGGGGTGGATATGGCGACGGATTTTACACCCTTGCTAATCCTAATGGATTTACTACTCAGCAAGGGATGATAAGGAATATTGTTCCTGCCACTAATTTCCCTTATGGCTGTTCAGCACATACCATTACAGATGCAAATGGTTCCTTTGAAGATGGCAGTAGCCTCCGCCTTGATTATGACCCGAATTCCGATTGTACATGGCTCATAGATCCAGCAGATTCAGTAAATGCAATTACTTTGACCTTCGTCCTCTTTGATGTGGATGCCTCAGATGCCCTATATATATATGATGGAGAAAATGATTCTGCTCCCCTGCTGGCAACTTATACAGGCACATCAGTTCCTCCCAATATTTCATCTACCGGTGGAAAGATGTTCGTCAAATTTGTCACCGATGGTGCTACTGAAAGTAAAGGCTGGTTAACAGAATACCATTCAACCTACCCGACTTACTGTAACAGCACTACCACTATGACCGCCGCATATGGAGATATTACCGATGGCAGTGGTCCAAACAATTATAATAATAATGCCATCTGCAAATGGAAAATTCAACCTCCTTATGCTATGGATCTCACCCTGACATTTACCGCTTTTGATCTGGAAGAAAATGACCAATTACTGGTTTATGCAACAGGGAGTTCCAATATCCTCCTGGCAACGCTCACAGGTAATGATATCCCAGAACCTATAGTTTCACCTACCGGTGCTTTCCTCCTTATGTTCAAAGCAAATGGATATGATCCTGCCGGTGGTTTCGAGGGTTATTATACAACCTCAAATGTAGGCATGAAAGAAATTGCCGGAATTTCAGGCATCAGTTTATCTCCAAATCCAGCTGAAACTTTCACCACTTTGCGCCTTTTGAATACAAAAGCACTTGATATGGAAATTTCCATCACTGACATGACTGGTAAAAAACATTTCACTGAAATGGTGAAAGGTTCAACCGGCAGTTTGGAAAAGACGATACAACTTGATGGATACAATTCAGGTATGTATTTCCTTAACATAAGCACTGTTCAGGGTACAACCTCCAGAAAATTCATTGTCCGCTAACCCGGTAGTGAAATAATTATTCTAAAGCCACCTCCGGGTGGCTTTTTTTTGTAACCAGAAATACAATACTGCGTCAAACGAACATTCTGATGAAGAAAGAAAAAAAATAAACCACATCTATTCATTCAAAACTAAAACATCAAAGTATCATGACAAATCTTTATCAAATTCTTCCTGAACTCGATATGCAGGAAATGAATTATATCCAATCTATTGTTAGAAATTTCAATGAAAACCAACTGGTGAATTTCGCCAATATGTACAGGGTAAGACGTCGTGACCCACAGATTGTGTTATTAACCGCACTTATTGGCTTTCTGGGAATTGCAGGTGTTCACCGTTTTATGCTCAACCAGATCGGGATGGGTATCCTCTATGTATTTACCGGAGGGCTATGTTTTATCGGCACTATCATTGACCTTATTAATCACAGGCAACTGGCTATGGATTATAATATCCAGGTCGCAAATGAGTTATCCCTCTGGATTTCAAAGATGCCTTCATAAAATTTTTCAAAGGAAAAAGGGTTTAAGAGTTAGGAATCGGATAATGCCTTAACTTTTTTCATACTTTTGGAGAAATTTCTCCATTATGCTCTTGAAGTTCAACCTTTTCCTCGCCCTATTCCTGGCCGCTACCTGCATATATGCTGCGCATGTTACAGAAACTAAAGCCCGCCAGGTTGCCTCAATC
Organism: Bacteroidales bacterium; assembly: GCA_016707785.1. Classification (NCBI taxonomy): domain Bacteria; kingdom Pseudomonadati; phylum Bacteroidota; class Bacteroidia; order Bacteroidales; species Bacteroidales bacterium. Next base: position 66,798 of record JADJGZ010000011.1, read on the forward strand.
TTTCTTAATTCAACATTGAATTCTGATGCCAGGATTTCAGAAGAAATTGTTCCTGCTATCCTGGATGAAAACGGAAATATTGTGATTTATGCATTCAAAATTGAACCGGTAGGTTTTATTTTACTATCTGCTGATGATGCATCTTTCCCGATTCTTGGCTATTCATTCGAAAGCAATTATGATCTTAATAACCAGCCCGGGAATTTTAAAGCATGGCTTGAAGGTTATAATCAACAAATCAGTGCTGCTATTCAAAATAATCAGCAACCTGATGTGAAAACTGTTGAAATGTGGAACTCGCTTCAACAGAATTCCGGTAACCAGGTTTCTAAAGGGGTTATGACTACTGTTTCTCCACTCCTCACCAGTACCTGGGACCAGGGCTCTCCTTATAATTATTTATGTCCATCAGATGCCGGGGGATCCGGAGGACATGTCTGGGCCGGTTGTGTTGCCACTGCTATGTCGCAGGTAGCAAATTACTGGCGTTGGCCTTTGCAGGGGGAAGGATCGCATGGGTATTATTCCAGTTACGGATACCTTTCAGCTGATTATGGAAGCACTACTTATAAATGGGAAGAAATGACCAATGCATCTAATGGCATCAGGAATTTTGAGATGGCTCAAATCCAATACCATATGGGAATTGCAGTGGATATGATGTATGGTGCCAATGGTTCCGGAGCATACAGCGATGATGCTGCCAATGCACTTATTAACTATTTTGGAATGGATGGAGGGCTTCATCTGGAATATGCCCCATCCCCTATCAATGAAACCTGGAAATCACTTTTAAGAACTGAACTTGAAGCCGGCAGACCCATGTATTATCATGGATTTGGATCAGGCGGACATGCCTTCAACCTGGATGGTTACCAGGGTACTGACTATTTCCATTTCAACTGGGGATGGAGTGGTTCTTATAACGGATATTTCTACCTCGACAACCTGAACCCCGGCGGCAATACTTTTACCGAAGGACAGGGAGCAATTGTTGGAATACAACCCACCGGGAACTATCCATATTACTGTAATTCAACGGATACTCTCAGAAGTCTGAATGGTACCATTGAAGATGGCAGCGGACCAACCGGCAGTTACATTGAAGACCTCAATTGTGGCTGGTTAATTATTCCTGAAGATTCCATCGTAAGCATCACCCTGACTTTTCATCGGTTTGACCTGGAAAACGGGAGTGATTTCCTTACCGTTTATGATGGTATAGATGAAGATGCACCTGTTATTGGAGTTTTTACTGGCAGTGATGCCCCGCAACAGGCTGTCTCCACTGGTGGTGCCATGTTTATCAAGTTTACCACCAATAATGCAATAAATCAGGGAGGCTGGTTTGCTTCCTATAGTTCAACCAGGGCTACTTATTGTTCAGGGCTTACTATTCTTACCGCTCCCGAAGGTTCTCTCAACGACGGCAGCGGAACTTATAACTACCACGAAAACAGCCTTTGTAAATACAAAATATTACCTGACAGCGCGGAATCCATCACCCTGCATTTTGATCAGTTTGACACATTTGATGAGAATGATTTCCTCATGATCTTCAACCTGGAAAACAATGATCTTTTGCAAACCCTTTCCGGAACTAGCATCCCCGGCGACCTCTTTTTCAATACCGGAAAACTATTGCTTATGTTCCACTCTGATGCAGTCAATAACGGACAAGGCTGGAGCTTTTCCTATACGTCATCCAATCTAACAGGTGTCAATGATTTACTGAGTGAGAGCAACCTGAGGGTATTTCCTAATCCTGCCAACCAAAGTATCAGGATTACAGCAAACAACTTATCGGGAACCGGTTGTTTACTCACACTGTCTGATATGAAGGGTAACCAGCTTATCAGCGTTAACAGGCTTGTAAACAACAAGAAACTTGATGAAAACCTGGGTGTTGAAAATATTCCCGAAGGTGTTTACCTGCTGAGGATTGTTTCAGATGAAATGATCATTAACCGGAAAGTAATCATCAGGCATTGAAAGCATTAACCGATCTGAAAAGCCATTGCATCAAGCGATGGCTTTTTTTATATTTGTACTAAATTCTGACCTATGAAAAAACTGGTTTTCATCCTGCTCATACTCCTGGTTCCCTCATTTCTCATTGGAAAAACCGTTTCAGAAGAAGTAGCAAAAATTGTTGCCATCAACTTTTATTATGAAAAAGCCATGATGGCAGGCAATCAGGCTTCCACTCCACTGAATGCCTCTATAGAGAAGACATACAGAAGTGTATCCGGGATACCTTTATACTATTCATATAAGATCAATAGCGGAGGGTATGTCCTGGTGGCTGCTACCGACCTGGTAGTGCCCGTTCTGGCCTATTCTTTTGAAGGTTCCTTCGAACGGAATTTCTGTAATGTTTCCTCCTGGATGTCAAGGTATGAGGAGGAAATTGAACAAGCCATCACTGATCAGAAGCCACAGGATATCATTATAAAAAATGAATGGAAAAGACTGGAAACACTGGATATATCGCAACTCAAGGCGATTAAAAGTCCTTCTTCAGTGTCTCCTCTGCTGGTTTCCAGGTGGAATCAGGATAAATATTACAATGGTGAATGTCCTGAAGACCCTGCAGGTCCGGATGGAAAATGCTATGCAGGCTGTGTTGCAACTGCCATGGGACAATTAATGAATTATTATCGTTTCCCGGAACAAGGCCAGGGCAGTTATACATACTATCATCCTGATTACGACACATTATCAGCCGATTTTTCTGCCACACAGTATCTTTGGAATGGTATGCCCGGATCGCTAAGCACATCAAATCATCCCATTGCCAACCTGTTATTCCACCTGGGTGTTTCAGTCGACATGGATTATGGGCCTGATGGCAGCGGGATGTGGAACCATAAGGCAGCCTACTCCCTCAAGACCTATTTCAAATATGGGCCTGAAACCAGGTATTTCTTCAGGGATAGTACATCTATCGACTGGGATAGTATTCTTATTGTTAACCTTGACCAAAGAAAACCACTTTACTATGCAGGGTGGGCAGGAGTTCAGTCGACCAGTGGCCATGCTTTTGTTTGCGACGGTTACCAGGGGACAGATTACTTCCATTTCAACTGGGGGTGGGGAGGTCAATCAGATGGATATTTTTACCTGAACAATCTTACACCGGGAGGCAATAATTTCAATTATGCCCAGGAGGTGATTCCTATGTTTCCTGATACAGTGAACAATGTATATCCCGGTTATTGCAATGGCCATACAGAAATTAATTTTATACGGGGATCCATTGAAGACGGAAGTGGTTGGAATAATTATCAGCCCGGGTCTTCATGCAGTTGGTTGATCAATCCCCAGGATCCGGAATATGATTCCATTCAGGGTTTAAAAATTACTTTCGCACGAATGGATACGGAATCCGGTGAAGATGTCGTGTATGTATATGATGGTGATACAACATCTGCCCCTTTGCTGGGAACCTATTCAGGCAATACCCTTCCACCTGTCATTACATCCTCCGGAGATAAGGTACTTATAGTGTTTGAGACAAATGAAACTGTAAATATGGGAGGATGGTTAGCTGACTTTGAACCTATATTTCCTGTATATTGTTCCGGAACAACTCAAATCACAGAATTGAGCGGCAACATCAGTGATGGAAGCGGTGATAAGAACTATATCAATAATTCACTTTGCAAATGGAAGCTACTTCCTGCAGGCGCCGGTTCTGTTACACTCACATTTACCTCTTTTAACCTCCCTGACAGTCTTGATGTTTTACGAATTTTTGATATCGCTACAAACCAGCTGCTTGGGGCTTTTACCGGCACAGAGCTCCCTGAATCTGTTACTTCACCAAGTGGAAAAATGCTTCTCATGTTTTATACGAATAAAACGACTTCAGGTCAAGGATGGGAAGGATATTATTATAGTTCACTTGTAGGCGAGGAAAATCTGCTTCCTGAAACTTCTGATCTCCTGATTACCCCTAATCCATCTGATGGAGTTTTTACGGTCAAATGCAATTCTAAAGTAAAAGAGGATATGAAAATCAGTGTAAAAACATCGAAAGGGCAACTCATTTACCAGAAAAACTTCCAGTTATTACCCGGTTTAAATCAATTTTCTATCGATTTAAGCAGATTTCCAAAGGCTTTTTACCTGCTCGAAATGTCAACAAATCATCATCAAAACCAACAAAAAATCGTAATCAACTGATAATAAAGTACATATTAATAGTTGATTTCCAGTAACTTAGACTAACAAAAAAAGTCTTAGCCTCTATTTCTTTTTTTTAGCCTTGTATATTTGTATATTTAACACGAAATTTGCACTACTTGTAAAGGTGTTTCTATCAAAATAGATAGTATTACCATTTGCGTGATTTTTGATTAATAAACAAGCAATATCGAACCACACAAAACAAACATTAAAAACAAAATTAAATAGCTATGAAGAAGCTTACATTTCTTTCAATTATTGTCTTACTGATGGCAACTTTTACAGTGCCGGCCCAGAATTCTGACTATAAATGGGCAGTTGGACTCAATTGGAATTGGGAGGACTTTCATACAGTTCACCGTTCAGTGCCCGACCAATTCAAATATACCAAATGGCAAGGTTATCAGTTCCCATCAGCATTAACCGTTGGCCGTTATCTGAATCCATCATTCAATGTATTGGGAGAATTTGGAATCAGTAAGCTTGAAGAGGCAACAATGAAAACATTGGGTCAGGAATTATCTGATTCAAAATTCTGGACTGCAGATCTTAACCTGGCTTACAAATTTGCCAATGGTTACATCCTGAAGCAGGACAGTTGGTTCGATCCGTACATTTATCTTGGAGTTGGTGCTACAAGTATCATGGATTTAGGTACCGACAAAAATACCTACCTGAAACAAGTTACAGGTGTTGGTTTCAATATCTGGGTACTTGAAAAAGTAGGCCTGAACTTCCAGGGATCCTATGATTACATCATTTCACCAAAACTGAATGATGAAAAACGTGATGATTATATGCATTATACAGCCGGTATCAAATTCCGCCTTGGTGTGAAAGATACTGATAAGGACGGTGTTCCTGATAAGACTGACCTTTGTCCTGATGTACCTGGTAAAGTTGAACTTGCAGGTTGCCCTGATAAAGACAATGACGGTATCGCCGATAAGGATGATGCTTGTCCAGACGTAGCAGGAAAACCTGAATTCAAAGGTTGCCCAGATACTGATGGTGATGGTATCATCGACAAAGATGACAAATGCCCTACCGAAGCAGGAAAGAAAGAACTCAATGGTTGTCCTGACAAGGATGGCGATGGCATAACCGACAAAGAAGATAAATGTCCGGATGCAGCAGGTAAGAAAGAACTGGGTGGTTGTCCTGATAAGGATGGCGACGGTATTGCTGATAAGGATGATGCTTGCCCGGATGTAGCCGGACTTGCAAAATTCAACGGATGTCCAGATAAAGACGGAGACGGTGTTGCAGATAAAGATGACAAATGTCCGGATGTTCCAGGTACCATCGCAAACAATGGTTGTCCTGAAGCTCCTAAATTTGAACTCTACAAGGTTGTTTACTTTGGTTCCGACAGGACAGTCGCTATTACCAAGTACACCAAAGATCTTGATGAAGTTGCTACCATCCTGAAAGAGCACACTGAAGTAAGTGTATCTGTTGAAGGACATGCTGATTCACAGGGTAATGATGCTTATAACATGCGCCTCTCAGAAAAGCGTGCTGATTATGTCATCAATTATCTTGCTAAGAAAGGTATTGAAAAAACACGCCTCGTAAAGGCATTCTTCGGAGAATCCAAACCAGCTGCTGATAACAAAACTGCAGAAGGAAGGGCTCAGAACCGCAGAGTTGAAATCAAGGCTATCAATAAATAGTTCTGATTGAACACAAAAAAAAGGCTGATCCTATGGGTCAGCCTTTTTTTTATGCATACTCTTTAAATGAGTAGAAAATGTACAATTAATAGGAGATAGTCCTTTCAATTGTTATTATCGGTTCAACACTCCTGGAAAAATCTCCATGAGAAGCCACGCATTCAAGTATTTTCTTTTTGAAATTCAAACAAGTCATATGTCTTGTTTCCAGTATCTGTGATAAAGAAGATGCTGTAATCCCGGGCGTACCACAAACCCTGTAGGCAATTTCAAATGCCCTGGGCAGATCAATGCGGCAATGATGAAATATCGTATGTGCTGTAACTGATTCTTCCTGCTTGCAGGAGGTACACCTTCTCGAATAGGGTTTCTTCCCTTTTCCGTATTTATTCCCGCCGCATTTATGGCAGACAAAACCATTCTTCCATTTGGAAGCAGCCAATATTTCAAGGCATTTCTCCTCCGTGTCAAAAGTTTCCTTGAACCGATCTGTATCCATTGTTATGAACATACTCCTGATATCTACAGGGCTTCTCTCCATGATAATTAATTTTACAACCTTAATAATATTGACAAAAATATATAAAAAAAGTGATATTTATGCGATATATCTAAAATATTATATATCTTTGCACCGATAATTATGCTTAACCTAACTAATAACAATATGAAAACTGCAATCCTAACCTCTGCATTGTTAACACTGTTCTGGCTTTCAAGTTGTGGTGGTACCGCCGAAAGCAAAGACACAACTACCGGGATAACCGGGACTGAAGCTTCAGATAAGACCGTTGGCGATGTTACCGGAGGGAAACCCATCCACCTTACCAAGGCGGAATTTCTTACTAAAGTTTATGACTTTGAAAAAAGCCCTGATACTTGGGTATATAACGGGAGTAAGCCTTGCATCATTGATTTCTATGCCGACTGGTGTAAGCCTTGTAAAATGGTGGCTCCTATAATGGTTGAGCTTGCGTCAAAATATGAAGGAAAGATTGATATCTATAAAATCAATACTGATGAAGAAAGGGAACTTGCACAGGCTTTTAACATCCGCAGCATACCCACCATACTATTTTGCCCTGTAAAAGGTCAGCCTCAAATGACACAAGGGGCATTACCAAAAGAAACCTTTGAGAAAGTAATTCAGGATGTTCTCCTCAAAGACTAATTATTCAATAAATTTTTAAAACATTAATCATAAAACAAATGGAACATTTAACGAAAGAGACCTTCTTAGAGAAAGTCTTCAACTTTGAAAAAAATACAGAATGGAAATTTGAAGGCAATTTGCCTTGCCTGATTGATTTCTATGCCGACTGGTGTGGACCCTGTAAAATGGTAGCACCTATACTTGATGAACTTTCAAAGGAATATGAAGGTAAAATCAATATCTATAAAGTGGATACAGAAGTTGAGCAGGAACTGGCTTCAGCTTTTGGAATCCGCAGCATTCCTTCCATGCTATTCTGTCCTAAGGATGGCAAACCTCAAATGGCTATGGGTGCACTGCCAAAACAGGCACTGAAAGATGCCATACAGGATGTGTTACTGAATTCAAACAACTAGTAAGACTCCCAAATCTATAAATTTTGATCTATAACTAGCAGGGTCATGCCTTTTTACCTGGCTGCCCTGCTTTTTTATTTCTTTCCAGTTTCAATATTGGATAATTTCAAATTGGTCAGTCGGAAACCTTGGTATGAATTAAATTCCTTCACTCACTCAGGCCTTCTACTTATCCGAAAGTACTCATCAAAATTCGGGGCACAACAAACAGCACTATAAAGCTGATTTACTCTACTTTTGCAGATTATCTGAGCAGGATGCCAACAATAATTCTCCCTACAGCCTACCTCCCCCCTATCTCCTGGTGGGCATTGTTGTATCATGAAAAAGAGATACACCTTGAACTGCAGGAGACCTATCCTAAGCAAACCTACAGGAACCGCTGCCATATCTATAGTGCATCTGGTTTGTTACCCCTGAGTATCCCGGTAATCCGCACGCATGGTAACCATACTTTGGTTGCTGAGATAGGCATCGACAATAAAAAAAACTGGCAACAAATTCACTGGCGATCCATCGAATCAGCCTATTCAAGGACCCCCTATTTTCTGTATTACAAAGATTATTTCTCCCGATTATTTCATCAACATTTCGATAACCTGGCTGATTTCAACCTTCAACTTATCCAGTTATGTATTAAGCTTCTTAAACTGGAAGGCATCAATATTATTCCAACACTTGATTTTACTATGCCGGAAAGAGATACAGACTACAGGTTATCGATCCACCCAAAAAAAGCACCCGACAAATGTGGAATTCATCAGTACCCAAGGTATATTCAGGCGTTCGAACCTAAATTTGGATTTATTCCAAACTTAAGCATCATTGACCTGCTTTTCCATTTAGGCCCTGATGCTAAGGGGTATTTAAGCAAGATGATTCAATTAAACCTTAGTGAGATAACTTCATCCCTGCAGGATATTCAATCCTGATATGATTGATACTCAAAATTTTATTCTTAATAATTTTTTTGATGGTTGAAATATCTCTCAGCGTTAAATCAGAATTCCTGAATTGATTCCCTTTAACCTGTTCCTCAATAATTCGTTCCACCAATTCTTCAATCATTTCCTCATTTGGGTTTTTCAATGCCCTGGATGCAGCTTCTACTGAATCAGCCATCATGAGTATAGAAGTCTCCTTAGAAAAAGGCCTGGGTCCTTTATATTTAAATAATGCCTCATTTGTTTCTTCCCCGGGAAACTCTCTTAAGTGTCTTTCGTAGAAGTACCTGGTTAATCGTGTACCATGATGGGTCCTGATGAAATCAATAATGGCTTCGGGTAATTTATAGGACCGTGCTTTTTCAACCCCTAATATAACATGGCTGATAATAATACCGGCACTTTCTTCACTTGATAGTTCATCATGAGGATTAAATCCACCTCCTTGATTTTCAATAAAATATTGAGCAATATCCATTTTGCCTATGTCATGATATAAGGCACCGGTCCTGGCCAGCAAGGGATTGGCTCCCACAGCCCGGGCTGCTTCTTCAGCAATATTGGAAACCATGATGGAATGGTGGAAAGTTCCGGGTGCTTTTACGGCCAATTCACGCAATAACTTATTGTTGGTATCGGAAAATTCGATCAGCGAAACATCTGTTACCAATCCGAAAACCTTCTCAAATAAAAAAATGAGGGGATAGGAAAATAAGGTGAGTAATGCACTCATCCCAAAAAGTACGAAATTCTGCCGTTCAAGATCCTTGAAGCTTCCTTCCTGCAATAAGGTCATTCCGACATAAATCAGGGAATAGGAAATGAATATCATGAGTGAAGCAAAAAAGAACTGTGACCTCCTGATCAGTGATACCACAGAAATGATAGCAATGATCCCGGTTATAAGTTGCATGTACAGAAATTCAAAACTATTTGGCACGAGAAAACCAAGAATGATAATTGTAATGATATGTACAAACAGTGCCAGCCTTGTATCATAAAAAGTCCTTACAATGATGGGCACCAGGCATAAGGGAACAGCATTGAGATAGGAGACATTATGGTTAATCACCAGGGTAGTTGATGTAACCATGATAGTGATCAGCATCAGTAAAAGCACAATATTCCTGTTTTCATTGAAGATATCATGGCGGAAGGTGATCATGAATAAAGCAAAAACCATCAGTGAAATTGCCACCAGCAGCACCCTCCCGGCAAATATCATGGGATAACTGGAGGTCTGCCCTATCCTTTCTTCATAATCCTTTTTGAATGAAATCAACACCTGGTATTTAGAATCTGTTACCACTTCTCCTTTGGCGATAATTTTTTCACCCTTTTGCATCATCCCCCTGGTAGCTGAAACATTCTTTAAGGTTTGTTCCCTTTGGACAAGTGAAAAAGACTCATCATAGATTACATTGTGTACAATAGACTGTTGTAAAAGAGGCAATAAAAATGACTGATCGGCTCCTGCATACATCGCAGCAGTTTTCACAAGGAAATCATTGGCTGAACGTACATTGAATAAGCTACTCATTTCGCGTATCTCAGCAACATTTTCCTTAAGTATTGCGATTCGGTTGCCCTCCTTGAGCGATGTAACTGAAGGTGTATTTTCAATTACACCCCTTTTAAACAAGCTATCAAGAATAAAAAGTCCGGCATTTAGTGTTGTCAGTTCCCGGGGTTTCATCTCTGGAGATTCCCCCTTTGTTTGTTTCCATTTTTCTTCGAAGCGGATTTTGAACTGATCAACTGACGTTTTTACAATCACTGAATCGTAACGGAAGTATGCAAATGTTTCGGTAAGTGCCTCTTTTTGTTCTTTCAATAGTTCTGCATTAGTTTTATGTATTGCAAAATCGAAAGGTGCTATAAGATCTTCATGCTGCCATGGCTTTCCACGATGGAATTCATATTTAAACTGTCCTTCTCTTGGGAAAAGGCTCACCAGGATGAACAGGACTAATACAAAATAAATCCCTTTGTTGATATTATAATAATGCTTCCAGAACCCAATAAAGCGACGTCTCATACAGGTACTATTATTTTACGAATATAATAAAATTTGCCGGTAAGGACTCAATTGATAACTTTGCAGCAGTACAATTAACAAGCATCATCCTGTAAATTATTGTTTATTACCTTAGATATGACTGGTATTTGTAATTTGAGCATTATTCCTATCAGGCTCCAACCTTCTGACAAATCAGAAATGGTGAGCCAGTTATTATTTGGAGAAACCTACAGTATCCTTGATGATTTAAATAACTGGGTTCTCATCAGAAGCGACTATGATCATTACGAAGGGTGGGTTGACGAAAAAGTTGTACATAAGGCCGAAGACTCATTTTTACAGTCTTTACAATCTGCAAAGACAATAATGCTTGAAGATATTTCAGCATTGGCAATCAACCAGGGGAATTCCCAATCATTGAATTTGGTCAGAGGCAGTATATTACCTGTTTACCAGGATGGCAAATTCAGAATCAATGACGATGTATACGGGTTAACTGCTAATGTCTGTGCAATTCCGGATTCTCCTGAACCCGGCAGCATTCTTGAAAAAGCCATGAAATATTTGAATTCTCCCTATCTGTGGGGAGGGAAATCACCATTCGGACTGGATTGTTCCGGATTTGTCCAGATGGTTTACAAATCAGCGGGTTATACTTTGCCAAGAGATGCACATCAGCAATCTCTAGTGGGAGAAGGCATCAGTTTTATCAGTGAAGCACAACCCGGCGATCTTGCTTACTTCGAGAATGGCTCAGGAAATATAATACATGTCGGCATACTGCTTGGCACCGACAGGATTATTCATGCCTCCGGTTCGGTGAGGATTGATTCCATTGATCATCATGGTATTTTTAACCAGCAATTGGGTCGTTATACCCACACCTTGAGAATTATCAAAAAAATGACTTAGTATCTTTTTATAAAGTATTAAATTATAGATATAGCATCAATCAGTCATTTTATGAATAAGCTTCTGTTAAGTTTATGATACATGTTAATAAGTATAATTTTTTGTTAACAAATAGCATTTAATTTTGGAGGTCTAAACAGATATACCTTGCTAACTTGACATGCCTCAATAATAAACCAATATCTAACCACAAACAAATCGAAATCAATGAAAATCAGGAATTTTCTGTGCTTTCTACTCTTGATAGCTGTGAGCTATCTTCAGGCGCAGGTGACTACTTCAGGAATGAATGGGAAAGTCACCGTTGCGAACAATGAATCTCTTCCAGGTGCAACTGTGATGGCCATTCACGTTCCATCAGGTACACAGTATGGCACCATCACCGATCCGGATGGTTATTTTAATTTTTCCAATATGCGGGTAGGTGGACCCTATACATTAAAAGTCTCTTTTGTTGGGTTCAAAACAACTGAGTTGAATGATATTACCCTCAACCTGGGGCAGACACAAGGTATTAATGTGAACCTTGTACAGGAATCTTCGCAAATTGCCGGCGTTGTTGTAGTCGCTGTTAAAAATGAACTGATCAATGGTAACAGGACCGGTGCTTCTACCAATGTAAGTACCCGGCAGATTGAGTCACTTCCTTCCATTAACAGGAGTATCAATGACTTTACAAGGATGAGTCCTCAATCCAACGGGAATAGTTTTGCCGGCAGGGATGGGCGTTATAACAACATAACTATTGATGGTGCTAACTTCAATAACAATTTTGGATTGAGCTCAAAATCACTTCCCGGAGGAGATGCTCAGCCTATCAGTCTGGATGCAATCGAAGAAATTAGCGTCAATATTGCTCCTTATGATATTCGCCAGTCAAATTTTACCGGGGCCAATGTTAATGCGGTAACCCGTTCAGGTGATAATCAATGGAAAGGATCGATCTATGGGTATTATCGCGATAAATCCTTTAATGGTTCAAAGGTTGAAGATCAGACCCTTACTTTAACTGACCAGACTACTTCCACTTATGGAGCCAGGTTTGGTGGCCCTATCATTAAAAATAAGCTTTTCATCTTTGCCAATGCCGAGAAAGAAAAATCCTCTTACCCGGGCATTGCCTGGAAACCCAGCACAGATGGAGTAGGTGATGCCGCCGCCAGTATTTCAAGAACCTCCGAAACGGATCTTGAGGCCATGCGCACTCATCTTATGTCTAACTATAGTTATGATCCGGGAACCTACAAGGATTTTGGAAATTTTGCTTCCGAAAACTATAAAATATTAGCCAGGATTGACTGGAATATTACCAAGAAACATCGTTTCACTTTCAGGTACAACTACGTAGAATCAACCAATGACCAGCAGGTGAATGCAACCAGTGCCCCCGGGACACGCTCTACATTCGGTCGTATCGGAGAGAAATCTATGTCCTTTACCAATGCAAATTATGGCTTCCTGAATACTGTCAGTTCAATAACCGCAGAGTTGAACTCTGTTCTGAATAAATCCTCTAATAAGCTTCTCTTTACCTACACTAAAATACGGGATACCAGGAGCAGCAATAGTTCCTTATTCCCATTTGTTGATATTTACAAGGATGGTGATCCCTATATGAGTTTCGGGTACGAATTATTCAGCAAGGACAATGATGTGAAGAATAATGTTCTTACCATTACCGATAACTTCAATTTTTACCTTGGTAAACATACCCTGACTGTAGGTGCCGCCTTTGATAAACTGTACTTCGGAAATAGTTATAAACGCTATGGTACCAGCTATTATCGTTTTGCTTCCATGGAAGATTTTATTAATAAAGCAGCACCCACTACATTCGGTATCACCTATCCATATAGTGGCGATGGTTATGCTGAATTAAACTTTGGTTATGGAAGTATATATGTTCAGGATGAGTACAGGATGACTGACAACCTGAAACTCACCGCCGGTTTAAGGTATGAAATGCCGGTATATATGGACGATCCTACTGCAAACCCGGCTATTGAAGCTCTAACTTTCAAGGATCTTGACGGAAATGATCTTTCAATTAATGTTGGTAGCTGGCCAAAAGCAAAGGGAACCATTTCCCCGCGTATCAGTTTCAATTGGGATGCCAAGGGTGATAAATCTCTGCAGGTCAGAGGAGGTACCGGTGTATTCACAGGCCGTCTGCCTTTTGTATGGTTCACCAACCAGCCAACCAATAGTGGTGTTTTGCAGAATACAGTAGAAATCACCAAGAATTACCAGCTGAGTGCACTTACCTTTAATCCTGATCCTTTCTATTATGTTAGCGGAGCTCACCAGATAGACTCCCTCTTCTCTTCTACTCCTTCTTCAAAAGCTCCGGGTTCCATTGCCGTTGTGGATAAAAACTTCAAAATGCCCCAGGTATGGAGAACCAATATAGCTGCCGACTTTGAACTTCCATGGTATGACCTCGTGTTTACGATTGAAGGCATTTATTCAAAAGACGTTAATGCCATTGTTCAATACAATGCCAATGTAAAAGCCACTGATACCACTTTCCAGGGTGCTGATAACCGCCCAAGATACTTATCCTCAAAAATAAATTCTGCTATATCTTCAGCAATGGTTCTCACCAATGCCAAGGGTGAAGGATTTACTTATTCTTTGACAGCCCAAATTGCAAAACCATTCACAAAGGGCTTCTCAGGATTCCTTGCTTACACTTATACGGGAGCAAAGGACCTTACAGCTAATCCAGGTTCTGCTGCTCAGTCGGCATGGTCCAGCAATCCATCAGTTCAAAACCAGAACACTCCCGGACTTAGTTATTCACAGTTTGCAGTTCCCAGCAGGTTACTTGCCTCCTTATCATACCATAAAGAATATCTCAAGCATCTCGGAACTACCGTTTCTGTTTACTTCCAGGGAAGCAGCCAGGGTCGCCTCGATTACATCTATTCAAATGATATGAATGGAGATGGTAATGCTGCTGACCTCATGTACATTCCTAAGGATGAAACAGAAATTGTTTTTGCTGATATCACTAAGAAAGATAATGAAGGAAATACCGTAGTAGTATTCTCTGCTGCTGATCAGGCAACTGCCTTCTGGAAATATGTTGATCAGGATGACTACCTCTCAGAACACAAAGGGGAATATGCCGAAAGATATGGCGTGGTTATGCCTTGGCTAAACCGCTGGGATATTAAGATCATGCAGGATATCTTTACCAAATTCGGTCCTACCAAACACACTCTGCAGATCAGTCTCGACCTGCTGAATGTCGGTAATTTAATCAATTCTGACTGGGGTGTTTCAAAAAGGCAGACCCTTGGAACCTATGACATCACTTTATTAAAATACAGCAAAACTGGTAGCGATGGCATACCCGTTTATCAATTAAACTACTCAGGTTCAGCTTTACCTACTACTACTTATGTACCGGTGCTGTCTACACTCAGCACATGGGGAGCACAGTTAGGAATCAGGTATACTTTTTAATCGAACAAACTTCCTTACAGAAAAGGCTGCCAAAATCAGGCAGCCTTTTCCATTTTTCGGAAAAGTGTGATTTTATATATTGGGCCTTGAAGCGTTCTGAATTTCTTCTTTTCTTCCTTTAAGCAGGAAACTCAGTAACATTGCAGCATAAGCCATCATGGCGATTAAAAGGAATGAACTGTCATATCCCTTTAACCTGTTTACAGCTGCGGCAACAATAATTCCTATCAAAGTAGCTCCTGTCATCTGGCCCACACTTGTAAAAAGTGTAATAAGTCCTTGTCCCATTGCACGATCAGAAGACTGAACTTCATTCAACATGATGTATCTCATCGAGGATCCTTGCAACATAGATGTTCCCAACCCTATCAGGATCCCTCCGGCATAAAACCAGGGTAATGAGTGCGAAGCAAAGAACAAGACCAACAAACCGGTTGCTGATGAAAAAAGCCCGGCTATTACAATCACCCTTGAACCAACCTTATCAATCAACCTCCCAGAAACAGGCGCTCCAACTGCAACTGCCAGTACAAAAGGGATCAGCATGAAAGCAGCATCTGAAGAAGATACCTGGAAAAGATTCACAGCCATTTCAGGAACAAAAATGGTTACAGATTGAAGCAAACCGGCTCCAACTGCAACAATACCCACAATTCTTATCTGCTTTACATCAAAGAGCTCAATTTTCATGACAGGTGCGAAAGCTTTCTTCTCAAAGAAAATGAAAAGTATAAATGAGATCACCGAGATCACAAAAAAGGGCCAGACCTCAATAGAGACCAGGCTGCTTAATCCCCTAGCAACATCAATCGAGTTGATTCCATAAACGAAGGAGGCCAGCAATATTGCAATCAGGAGCATACCCGGCCAGTCAAAATTCACCGCACTGCTTTTATGAGAGGGAAGCATCCTTAAACTAAAGTAAATAACCACTATCGCAATTGGAATATTGA
The DNA here is from genome assembly GCA_016707785.1 of Bacteroidales bacterium. NCBI lineage: Bacteria > Pseudomonadati > Bacteroidota > Bacteroidia > Bacteroidales > Bacteroidales bacterium. The sequence goes on from JADJGZ010000011.1 coordinate 82,534, forward strand.
TGAGGAAAAGGGAATTCCAACTGAAAAACCTGAGCATGACTCCAGCCATTAATGGCCCGATCAGAAATGCCATTCCGAATACTGCGCCGATCATTCCTAAGGCTTTACCCCGCTTTTCAGGCGGGAAAATATCTCCAATAACAGCCGATGCAACCGGGAATATTCCACTCGCACCAAATCCCTGGACAGCACGCCCTGAAAGTAGCAAAGTCATATTTCCTGAAAATGCCACCATGGCTGAACCTATTGCGAATACAGCCACAGAAAAAACATAGATTGACTTCCTGCCGTATAAATCTGACAGTCGTGCCAATAATGAGACTCCTATTAGATTGAACAAGACATAGATACTGAAAATCCAGGCCAAGGATTTGTGATCCACCTGAATACTCTTTTCAATAGATGGAATTGCCGGACCTACAATCGAGATATCAAGGGCTCCCATGAGCACCCCTGTAAATAAGAGAATCAGAATTTTGCCGTTTCTGTGTTTATCCATACCAACAAATAAGATTGGCAAAGATAGCAGCAAAAGGAAATGGGTAACCGTGCAGCCTAAATGAAATTAGAAAAGCTCAAAGTCTCTAAACTTTCATCTTCTGCCAATCAAATCATCAATCGTAATTATTCAGCTTGGATATCTTACTGGCACCTGTCTTTTTTCATGAAAGGGTACCTGTAATCTGTTGGAGGCATCAGGGTTTCCTTAATGGTTCTGGGATTTGTCCAACGAACCAGGTTAAGGTGGCTGCCGGATTTGTCATTTGTCCCTGACTGCCTGGACCCTCCGAAGGGCTGTTGACCAACAACTGCCCCGGTAGGTTTATCGTTAAAATAAAGATTACCTGCCGCATATTTTAGCTTATCAGCTGCATAACTGAGCACATATCGGTCAGAAGCAAAAATAGAACCTGTAAGTCCGTATGGGGAGGTTTCATCCACAAGTTTCAAGGTTTCATCAAAATCCTTATCCTTATAAACAAATATCGAAAGCACCGGACCAAAGATCTCTTCTTCCATGGTAACATAATGAGGATCTTTCACTTTAATCACAGTGGGTTCAATAAAATATCCGGTAGTTTTATCAGAATTTCCACCAAAAACAATTTCAGCATCCGTTGAACTCTTTACTTGAGAGATATACCCGGAAATATTATCAAAAGAATTTTCATCAATAACAGCATTCATAAAGTTCCCAAAGTCCCTTACATCGCCCATTTTAGCTTCGGCTAGCATATCACCCATTAGTTCTTTGACTTTCGGCCATAGAGATTCAGGTATATAAGCCCTGGAAGCAGCTGAGCATTTTTGACCCTGGTATTCAAATGCACCTCTTACCAATGCAGTTGCCACTTCGTCACTATTGGCAGAAGAGTGCACCAGTACGAAATCCTTACCACCTGTTTCCCCAACTATTCTGGGATAGGATCGATAGCTTGACAGATTCTGGGCTGCCATAAGCCAGAGTTTATTAAATGTAGCGTTAGATCCTGTAAAATGTAAACCAGCAAATGAAGGATGGTCGAAAATGGTTTTCCCTATCACGCCCCCGGATCCCGGAATGAAATTAATTACCCCGGCAGGCAATCCTGCTTCCCTGAAAATATCCATCAGGATGTAGTTGGAAAGTACCGCAGTAGATGCCGGTTTCCAAAGCGTAACATTTCCCATTAAAGCAGGTGCCATATTCAGATTGGATGCAATAGCCGTAAAGTTGAAAGGACTGAGTGAAAACACAAATCCTTCCAAAGGCCTATACTCCAGCCTGTTGATGATTCCCGGATCGGAATGAGGCTGTTCGTGGTATATATCTGAAATATAATGTGCATTGAATCTCAGGAAATCAATTACTTCACATGCCGCATCTATTTCAGCCTGGTATGCGCTCTTACCCTGGCCCAGCATGGTTGCTGCATTGATCCGGTTACGGTACTTTTTTGAAATGAGTTCAGCAGCTTTCAGGGTAATCGATGCCCTCTCAAACCAGGATAGTCCTTCCCATTCATTATGCGCCTTCATGGCAGCATCAATAGCCATTCCCACTTCAGTTGCCCCTGCCTTGTGATACCTGGCAATTACATGCCGGTGATCATGAGGCATCCTGACTTCTTCAATATTCCCGGTACGAACTTCCTTACCGCCAATGATCAATGGAATGTCAAGGATCTCAGAGGACATGGAATCAAGTTCAGCCATGAGATCTTTTCTTTCTTTTGTCCCGGGGGCATAACTGTGAACCTGCTCATTCGATGGATAGTCAAAAATAAAAACTGAATTATGCATCTATAAATTAATCTAAGTTAAAGGATTCGTTTACTGTAATAAACAACATTTAATCAGCTTGTTTGTTCACGTATTAGGCACGAATGAAAGCAGCCTTTTACAATAACCTTCATGCAATCTGGCAGGTTTCTGAAGCTTTAAAATGTATTAATTTTACACAAAGTTTATTCAGATGGATTATTATATCATAACCGGTGTTTCAAGGGGAATTGGCGAAGCTATAGCCAGGAATCTGCTTTACAAAGGAAACACCCTTTTTTGCACTTCCCGAACCATGAATGAAGACCTTGTTGAAACAGCTTCATCAATGGAAGTTCCACTTTTCTATTATGAAGCCGATCTCACTCATAAAGGTACAGCTGAAAAGTTCATGGATGAGGTTTTTTCAAGGATTATTCCAGACAGTTCTACCCGGATTGCATTAATCAACAATGCAGGTATGTTGGAGCCCATCTCCCGGATAGAGAATGCTGATCCAATATTAATGGAAGAACACCTGAAACTGAACTTACTGGCTCCGGCATTGCTGAGTGCAGGCTTTATCAAGCATTCAGGAAACCTGCCCATCGTTAAAGTAATTCTGAATATATCATCCGGGGCATCTGCTTACCCGTATGCTGCCTGGGCAATGTATTGCGCATCAAAGGCAGGTCTTGATATGCTTACGCGTACTATTGGCCTGGAACAATCATCATCATTAAATCCTGTTAAAACGATAGCGCTTGCTCCGGGAATTGTAGATACTGCAATGCAAACACACATCCGAAAATCAGATGCTGAGCAGTTCACCGAGAAAGAAAAGTTTGTTAAGCTTCATGAAGAAGGCAAATTAAGTGATCCTGCGAGTGTTGCCGGCATAATTATTAAAGCAATATTCAATCCTGACATTCCTCAAGGGGAAATTCTGAATATTGATCAAATGAAATCCTATTCAAAAGAGCACTAACTTTGATGCAGCAACCGAATTTAGATTAATGGCGGTAAAAAACACGATTCCGAATGATTGATGCATTAAAAGAACTGGATACCCGTTTCCTGCTTTTTCTGAATAGTTTCCATAACTCTTTTTTCGATCAGCTTATGTGGCTGGTTAGTGACAAATTCACATGGGTGCCCTTATATATATGGTTCATATGGCTCCTCTATAAAAAATATAAGAGTAAGTTCTGGATGGTATTGGTGATGATCACACTAATGATTGTATTGAGTGATCAGATGGCTAACCTATTCAAAAATGGATTTATGCGCTTACGACCTTCTAATGAACCGGCCATCCGTCACCTGATTCACATTGTGAATGGTTACACCGGCGGACCTTATGGTTTTTATTCGGGACATGCTGCTAATGCCTTTGCAGTTGCGACATTCGTCATACTTATGTTAGGAAAAGAGATGAAATACCTGGTTTGGATATGCCTTTCATATGCGACCCTTGTTTCCTATAGCAGGATTTACCTGGGGGTTCATTACCCTCTGGATGTTCTCACCGGAGCTATCGCAGGAATATTGACCGGAGGTTTAATGGTATGGGGCCTGGAGAAATGGATGAAAAGTGGTATGCTTCAAAAAGCTGTCACTAGGATTGAGAATGAGTAGAAATTATGGAATTGATGATTCCTTTTACTTCACGTACCCGAAAATTTTTCCGGAAAATCTTTTTACAACTATTTTAAATGTGCAGACCTCCCTTACAGAGGGGTCATTATAAGTAAACTCCCTATCCGAATAATTCTTCATAATCATATTCAAAATCCGGATTTTTTCTTCCTTGTCATCAACAAACTCAATTTCCCCGAAGGCTTGTACACTCCTGTAGTGCATTGAATAACTGCAGGCGACCTGCTCGCTTTGAGCATGCAAAAGGTGATCAGCACTGAATACAATGCAAACCTGGGGATGCTTTTTTAAGATTTCAATTTTTTTACCTTTTTTTGAGGAATGGAGATAGATAACTCCATCTTCATATCCGAAGTTAAAGGGAACCACATAGGGTGTGTTATCAACATCCATCATTCCCACATAACAGACATTGCACTTTAGGATAATTTCATCAATATCCCTTTGCTGTTGAATGAATTTAGCGCGCATCCGGGTTAATTAAGGCATTATTCAAGACTGTGGATCCTTTGAATTCCAGGGTTCTGATTTCTTGGGTTTTGCCAGCGCTTCGAGAAACGCTGTAGCAAGTGAAACAATAATACTAAACAGTAGGGCTGACCAGAAACCATTCACCGAGAAACCCTCCAGAACAGAGTCGGTGATCATAATCATGAAAGCATTAATTACCAAAAGGAACAGCCCAAAAGTGATCATTGTAACCGGAATAGTAAGCACAATCAGCAAAGGTTTCAGAAATGCGTTCAGTGCACCTAAAATCAAGGCTACAACCATTGCAGACGGAAAACCATCAAGGTAAACACCTGGCAATATATAAGCAGAAAAAAAGACAGCCAAGGACGAAACAAGTAATTTGAGTAATATCTTCATGACAGGTGAAAATTAGATCGACAAATTTATCGAAAATAGCATATCAGCGAAGGCTTTTTTATCCTCGAAACGATATCCCATTCTCCAGCCCAGGTCAAAAGGCAATAAGAACCGAAGTATATGCATGTCAGTGGAAATCTCAACACCTGTTGAATTCAGGAATGAAGACTGGCCTGCTTCTTTATAAACAAAATGATCATAAAAAAGATTTGCTTTAAATCGTTTAAAATAGAATAAGGGCCCAATGGCCAGATCTGGATATAGAAATGGAAACTTGTAATTAATCCCAAAACTCAACGCCTGACTATTAACAACAGGATGATAGCCCCTGGGAATATTTATCAGATCAGCGTAGAAATAGTCTTTTTTCTCTTTTTGTTGTACCCCGGCATAACACCTGATACTGTGGTGCCTCATCAGTCCGGGAAAGAGCAGAATCGCTTCTGCAGATCCGATGTAACCATAAGAACGATCACCTAAAGGAGAATGCCTGAAATTAAAATCGAGTACCTGGCCCCATCCGGGATAAAGATCTTTCTGGCCCTGTTTGAGGAAATTAGATAAATAGATCCGGTAGTCGAGTGAATGTATATTCCCTTCAAAACCTATGGTATCAGTCCGGGTGTTATTTGATACTCCTAAATAAGAAGTATGAGCCAAAAGCTGTATTCCGGAATAAAACCTGCCATGATTAAAAAGCAAGGGAATCTTTAATCCACCACTTATCCGGGTTTCATTCCAGGTATAGCGTGTCTCGGTACCTTCATCTTCAGTATGATATCCAGCACCTTTTCCATATGAGGCATCCACATCGAGAACAGGATACCAGCCTTCCCATTTAAAGCTAACATTATATTTCCCGGTCTTATCAGCCAGGTCCCATTCATATCCAATAATTGTGGTAGCTGTGCTCAATAGATTCTGCGACATAAATGATACACCGGTATTTGACTCGGATGTCATATAATTGAAATAAGCAGGTGCCCAACTATGGAAATTAAACAAATGACTGCCTTTGTGATAAGCTTTTGATTCATAGGTTTTACCCGAATAGGCTGTTGAATCGACCATTCCGGTTTCTTCTTTCACAATTGCATTGTAAACCGAATGCGAATTATCCTTTATATTTTCAAGGGATATCCACCGGGCAGGGTCAAAATCGGTTTCTACCAAACTATAACCATTTGCATCATACTCAGAATACACCAATTTTCTCCGGTTATGATTATACTGTCCATTACACGAACCAAAGGCTGAGGAAGTAACCTGAAAGACTCCTGATCCCGTAGTATCTAGTGCATAAATATTCTCAATTCCAGAATATGATCCATTAAAAAGAATGTAATTGCCGGCAAAAGTTGGGTTGGAAATCTCAGAAAATGTAGGTGGCAGCACTGTTTTTCTTTCCAGAGTTATTGTGTTTATTAGTTGAATTTGTTTCCCATGTTGATTCAGAAGCATGAAAACAATCCACTCACCTGAAGGTGACCAGGAAGGGTTCATAATGAAATCCTTGCCTGATTCGAATAATACCCTGATTTCCTTACCGGTATTAAAATCAAGTTCAATAAGAGATGCTTTATCCTGCAGATCCACACTGACTGCAACCAATGTTTTTCCGGAAGGAGAAAGCGCCGGTGCGAAGTATCTGCTCTTATGCGTCAACTTCCTGATTTTGCCTGTATTGTATTCAAAAACCTTTATAACGGAGTAATTACGATTTTGCCATCGGGGATCAGCATCCCTTTCCGTCCATGTCATATAGCTTTCAGATAACGAAAAACAATCTACCGCAGAAGAGCCGGGTTTGTTTGAAGATGTTGATGAACCGGAATTTACAGAAAAATTTTCTGATGAAAAAAATCCAGGAGTGAACAGGATTTTTTCGTTACCCGACTTATCAATAATTACAAACCTGCTGATATCATTCAAACCTGTGCGTTCAGCAATCCACAGAGAGTCGTTTAGATAATGAGGGAATTTATACCTTGTATATTCGTTTCCTTTAACCCTGGTGATTCTTGTGAAAGGGCTCAGAATCGTTTTTGAAGCTTGTTCTTTCCAGAGGCTGTCCAATTCTTTGAGAGATGATTTATAGAGCTCGTTTTTATTCATTCCGGTGACTTTTTTAAGGCCCACGTTAAAAGGATTGATCAGAAACGGTTTACGTCCGACAACATCCATAGCAGATATCCATGACTTGTAGCCAAAATTCTTCCAGGTTAAGGAAACTATTTGGTAACCTAATGAATATTGGTCCGGAATAAAATCCCTGTATGATCCAAAAACAGCCTTATCATAACTGTAAATACCTTTCTGAATAACCTGCGCCCTCAAATCCATTTCAAAGGAGGGCACCCTTCCTCTACCAGAATGACTTAAAGCAGTTTCTGTGCAAACAGCATCTCCCTCCATAAACCACATTGGTACGAACAACCCGGAAACTGCAGCTGTTGCGTGTTCACCAAAGACCCAGGTGAGGCCCTTTGTAAAACCCTTATTCAACATATCCATTTGAACGGCATGGCGAAATTCATGAATCACCAATTGTTCCATCCAGTTTTGAGAATATGTATTCTGAGGAGTGCAGGTATATAATTCAAGTCGCTTGGGGGTCCAGACAGAATAGGCATTAGGGATAATATCAGAGGTATGGATTACGACAGGAACAAAACGAGGCTGATGTCCAAGGGTCTTGGTTCCATGAATATATACGTATTCAAAAAGCCCTGTTAATTCCTGGGCTTTTTTTTCATACGCTTCAGGATAAATGAGTCTGAAATTGTCAGTTTTGATCGTCCGCCAATGCACAGAAGCCGGATCCTGGCCCAGGTTATAATATTGGGAGAAGACCGGTAAAGAGCAAAATAAAGCCCATAATAATGATAAGCTTCGATTGATCAAGCAGATGTTTTTTTACCGAAAGAAAAAAAATGATCATTCGGAGTATTTGTTCAAAATTACCTAAAAATGCTATAAAAAAAGAAAATATTGATAACGCAAAGGTTATAGTAAAACCTAAACTATTGAAGCAAAGCAGAATGTAGATTAAACAAGATTAAACTGGTAGAATAAAGAATTGAACTCTTCAAAGCTAAAGGGTTTTTGCGCATATCCATCCACGCCGGCTTCAATACATTCTTCTTTATTAGGATTGGTAGTGATGGCTATGATAGTCGTATGACCGCTTTTCCTGTAATCTTCTTCGATTTTTCGAATTTCTTTTACAGCTTGCAGTCCATCCAGTTCCGGCATTTGTATATCCATGAGGATAAGGTCATACTGCCTGTTCTTGAACATACTAACAGCCTCATTTCCATTTCTGGCAACATCCACATCGTGACCTATCCTTCTCAGGTAGAACGATGTGATCTTTTCAATCATCTCATCATCCTCAGCTAACAAAATATTCAATTTTTTCATGTTCTCAGGCATATATGTTTTAAATTCCTTTAGTTTATCGACGGGGTTGGCAGATACATAATTACTCTGCGATAAGTTTTTTAGCATGGCTAGTAGTTTTAGAGGTTACCTTGACAATAAAAATACCATGTCCGGTAAAAGGAATTAGAAGTTCTGATTGACCTGAACCCTCATATTGAAGGAGTTGCTTACCTTCAAGGGAGAAGACTTCAACCAGACTGTTCTGATGTTCCAAACCGGTGATCTTAATATTGCCTTGTGTGAGTATGATATTTGGTATCTGAGTATTAACTTCATCATTTCCTGCAACCAAATCGAAGTGAAGAACGAATCTCATTGGGTCGTTCAGCATGGAATGGTTAAAAACATAAACAGAATCCTTCCTGAGATCGGTAAATGTTTTAGTGGATTTATCCTCGAGTGTAATAGGATAACGGAATTCGAAATTTGAATTTCCTGTTACCGTAAGCTTAAATTCTTCTTCAGCACTGGCTAAAAAACCAATTGGAATTTCCATAGAGGAAGAAAGGGATGGCATTGTATTCACAGCCAACTTTGTTCCATCAGTCAGATTGGTAAAGATCGACGGGGCATCTGTTGAACCGGATATCTTATAAGCATCATAGTCATCATCAAAGTCAAAACTTGACGAAGAGTTAAATCGGATAATGGATTCATCACTTCTGCCATTTCCTTCTACTTTGAACTTTAATGAGGATTGACCAAGATCGATGGTTGAGTTTTCATTAATTGAAGCAACGGCGTTCTTATTCACCTTCACAGTGCCAGTTTGTCCTTGTTGCCTGGCTTTCACGAAGAATCCCTGCATTGGGGCAATATACCTGCTACCATTATTGATTGATATAAGATCACTCCCAGGAAGATAAACTGAATAATTTCCTGAACCTGAAGGATCCGGGTAATAGATCGCTTTTGCAATACAATTCCGCTGCCATCCAAGAGCTGAAGGATCGTCCTGTTGCCAGTCGAGATAGCATGGATAAGGATTTCCAATCAGGTTCCAACCTTCATTGAGCGCTGTAATTGATTGTACGACTTCACCTTGAACAGGATTACCCTCGAAAACACGGGTTGCTGAATAAGGAGAAAGCAATTCATAACCTTTCATGGATTGCAGGCTAACATTGGTAGGAATGATGTATTCACCCCAGTTACCAGTTTGTTCGCTGTATTCACGCAGATACATATTCATGAATACTCCGGAAAGGGCATCATTAAGTGGAGATGATACCAGAATGGGTTGATTAGCGGGAATCTGGATTTCAGATTTAACAGAACCGATAACATCCCCCATGGTGATCAGTGAAGAGTGTTGTGTGTAGGTATTTGTTAGAAAAACTTCAGCTCCTTCGCTGATGGTTAAGTTACCTTCAACTTTAAGTGTTGCTGAAAGATTAACTAATAGCTTAGAACCGGGGCTTACTACGAGGTTGTTGCAAAATCCAGTTTCATTGAGTTCAGGTTGAACATTTACTGAAAGAATGGCTACATTATTAATAGAGGTGGGAACTTCACCATTCGACCAGTTTTGAGCATCCTGCCATTTATTACTGTATGTTCCAATCCAGTTGATTTCTGATAATATAGAACCGGCCGGTATTGAGGAAGATGTTATCCCCATAATGGTTCCATTACCGGAGCAGGTATTGGTTGTAAATGTACCGGTGCCTGTAATTGTTGAAAGTGAAGTAATATCCAGATTGCCGGCGATGATCATACTTCCAGCAATTATTTGTGAAGCAGCAGATGAATGAGTTAAATCAGAATAAATTTTCATTTTCCCATTAACTCCGATAAGTATAGAAGCATATCCGGTAACAGAACAGTTGTTCAGTTGTATTTCACCATTACAAATCATGGATGAATTATCATTCAGGAACATGTTAAAGGAGCTGCCCCTGAGTAAGCCGGACTGACCCACTTCAATCATACCTGATGCTGAAAGGGTAAAGTCATTATTAAGTATGATACGGGTATTAATAATCAAAGTATCATTTCCCTGGGGAGTTACTCCGGCAGACATTCCACCAGGCTCATTTGACCAGGAACCGGTGTTCGTCCAGGCAACATTATTTCCAATGGAGAAAAGTTTTTTTCCTTCCCTGCCATAAACCATAACTCCTGTAAGCAGGATCAGGCTTAAAAGTGCAGAATTGAGAAGGAATCTTTTCATTGGTTCATTATTGTTTTGTGGATAGTACTGTTTTGGGAATCAACTGTTAACCTTGAGAGAAACTTTACTAAAAAACTAACAACCTGATTTTAAGATGAATAATTCAAGACTGCTAGACAAGGCTTTAACAATGAATTCTTCCAGATAAATTGTTGCTCTCCAATAAACAAAATACATGCCTCAAATAGCTAATCATTGAATATCAAACAATTGTCTGAGGACTATGAAAATCTAGTTTTTAAAATTTGTCCGTTTTTGGGAATGAACTTAGAAATTTTATCTATTTTGGAACAATCAACTCAAATACATTGAAATGATGTAATAATTAAATTTTTATTAACATTCATTGTTTATAATTAAATCTCACAGGATATCACAAAAATAATTCCAAACCGGGTCAGAAGGTGGTTTAGCGATGCAAATAACAGGTTCTTTTTTTACCGGGTGGATGAATTCAATTTTTCTTGCATGCAGATGAATTGAGGCATCCTGGTTAGATCTTGGAAAACCATATTTCAGGTCCCCTTTGATAGGACAACCTATTTCTGCTAATTGTGTCCTGATCTGGTGGTGACGCCCGGTCATCAGATCAATTTCAAGGAGATAATACTGATCACTTTTCCCTATTAACTTATAGGTGAGTTCTGCTCGCTGCGCTTTACTATTTCCCGGTTTGACAACAAATGACTTATTCTTGGATTCATTTCTTAAGAGGTAATGAATTAACCTGTCTTCAATATGAGGTGGCTCATTCTTTACAACGGCCCAATAGGTTTTCTGAATTTCCCTGCTTTTAAGCATTTCATTGAGACGGCTTAAGGATTTACTAGTCCTTGCAAAAATGGTAACACCACTAACAGGCCTGTCAAGCCGATGCACCACTCCCAGGAAAACGTCCCCGGGTTTGGCGTATTTATGTTTAATATAAATTTTCAGCAAATCGACGAGTGGCTTATCCCCACTTTTGTCACCCTGCACTATTTGGGAAGGTTTTTTGTTAACCACTAATAAATGGTTATCCTCAAATAGCACCTGGGATTCAAGTTCAGCCAGTAATTCCCTGATATCAGTACTGCTCTCGTTCATTGGGAAAATCGAGGCTTTTAATATCTGAAATATACCTTCCCACAGAGTCAACAATGTCTTCACTCAGGTTCATATATCTTCTTAAAAACCTGGGAGAAAACTCTGTGGTAATTCCAAGCATGTCGTGTAAAACCAAAACCTGTCCATCAACTTTGCCGCCGGCTCCAATACCAATCACCGGAATTTTAGCATTCCTGGCAACAGTTTCACCCAGGCGAGCAGGAATTTTTTCAAGAACAAGGCTGAAACAACCTGCCTTTTCGAGTAAACCGGCATCAGTAATAAGTTTATTAGCTTCTGACTCGTCAGTTGCTCTTACAACATAAGTTCCGAATTTATGAATCGACTGAGGTGTAAGGCCGAGGTGACCCATTACAGGGATTCCGGCAGATAATATTCTTTCAACCGATTCGATCACTTCTACACCTCCTTCGAGTTTAACAGCATCTGCGCCCGATTCCTTCATAATTCGTATCGCGGATTGCAAAGCTTCCTTCCAGTTTCCCTGGTAGGTACCGAAAGGCATATCAACAACCACAAAAGCCCTGCTGACGCCTCTTACAACAGAAGAAGCATGGTAAATCATCTGGTCCAGGGTAATAGGCAGGGTACTTGAATGGCCTGCCATAACATTGGAGGCTGAGTCTCCAACAAGGATCACATCAATGCCTGCTTTGTCAAGTAATCGGGCCATTGAGAAATCATAGGCTGTTAACATGGCAATTTTGACACCTTTCAATTTCATCTCCTGCAAAACATGTGTCGTTACTTTTGATATGGTTCCGGCCTTCATGATAATAGACTATTAGTTAGGTGAAAGACGTGAAAGACTTATAATTCAGATTCCAAAAAAGCTGTTAAACATTGCATGCTTTCTTCAGGAATCAGGGGTGCAAAGCTACAAATAAATGGAAAAGATCATCAATATATGTTGGCCACAGTCATAATACAACCACAATAATGGTTATTTTTGCAACGTTCCATTCAGAAATGACATTCATGAAATTCAACTCATTGCTTCTTCTTGTCCTTCCTTTACTGATTCTTACTTCGTCATGCGAAACGGATTTTGATGTTACCGCTGATTATAAGGAGATAGCAATTGTTTATGGGCTGTTGAGTCAGAATGATACCGTACATTATTTAAGGATTAACAAAGCTTACCTGGGTGACGGGAATGCACTTATCTATGCAGCGAATCATGATTCCAGCTCATTTGGGACCAGCATTGAGGTAATTGTGACAGAGACAAATCCGAGTGGAATTCAGAAAACCATAGTTTTTGATACTACTACCATTCATGATAAAGAGGCTGGTATCTTTTATTCACCAGATCAACTCATGTACAAGGCAACTGCCATCCTGAATCCGCTTAGCACCTATACATTGAAAGTAAAAAACAAGACCAGCGGTAATGAAGTAACCTCAGTGACTAACCTGATTCAGGATTTCAGCATCTCAAAACCCGCTAAAAATGCTGCAGGCATCAGGAGATTTGATTTTAAAAGGGATACCATTTCAATGCAAAAAATTGAATGGAGTTCTGCTGTTAATGGCAGGCTATATCAACCGATTCTTAGATTCTATTTTAAAGAAATCAACTTTACCGGGGATACCATTACCCGTGAAATTGAATGGAAATTCGCCAGCTATAAATCCAGCTCACTGGAAGGCGGGGAAAAACTTTCAGTTGATTTTAAGAGTGAAGAATTCTACAAATTATGTGAAGATAATATTCCATATGCTGATATTCAGCTGGAAGAAGATGTCAGTTCAAGGCTTGTGGATCATTTCGTGATAGATTTTACCGTCGTCGGGGATGAATTCAGTACTTATCTTGATGTTAATGGTCCTACAACCGGGCTACTCCTTGAGAAACCCTCCTACTCCAATATTACAAATGGCCTTGGATTATTTTCCAGTATTTATAAGTTAAAAGTCAATGCCCAGGTTGGAGATAAGATCAAAGCAGATCTGCAGGTAAAGACTGACCTGCATTTCTTCGCCAACTAACCTTCGTCTCCTATCACTTTCCGTCACACCTGATTCAGGGATTTCTGCCGTTTTGTCACAATTTGTCCAGGAAAGACTGTTTGCTGACAGTTGTATATATGCTATTTCCTAAATCATGATAAATTTCATAATTAATTGTTATAGTGACCATTATAAGCGAATAATAATCAAAATATTTCTTAGCAATGATCAGGAACATTGAATAGGAAGGATACAGGGTGAGCTTGGCATAATGATTGACAACCCCTACTTGTTAAATTGATTTTAATCTACAAAACATATCATAATCAAATGGGAAAAATCATCGGTATCGACTTAGGAACTACCAATTCATGTGTTGCCGTTATGGAAGGCAATGAACCAGTTGTAATTCCCAACAGTGAAGGCAGGCGTACAACCCCTTCAATTGTTGCTTTTACTGAAAACGGAGAACGGAAAGTAGGTGACCCTGCCAAGAGACAGGCGATCACCAATCCAACAAAAACAGTCTATTCTATTAAAAGGTTCATGGGTGAAACCTTCGACCGCGTATCTGCGGAAGTGGGCCGGGTTCCATTTGCTGTAATCAAAGGGGATAATAATACTCCTCGTGTAAAAATAGATGATCGCAATTATACACCACAGGAAATTTCAGCCATGGTGCTTCAGAAGATGAAGAAAACTGCTGAAGATTACCTGGGTCAAACAGTTACAGAAGCCGTTATAACAGTGCCGGCTTATTTCAGTGATTCACAGCGTCAGGCAACCAAGGAAGCAGGGGAAATTGCAGGTCTCACTGTTAAACGTATTATTAATGAACCTACTGCAGCAGCGCTTGCTTATGGACTCGACAAGAAACACAGAGACATCAAAGTAGCTGTTTATGACCTTGGAGGAGGAACTTTTGATATTTCTATCCTGGAACTTGGAGAAGGCGTTTTTGAAGTTAAATCCACCAATGGGAATACCCATCTGGGTGGTGATGATTTCGATCAACGTATCATTGATTGGCTTGCAGAAGAGTTCAAAAAAGATGAAGGCATTGATCTGAAAAGGGATCCGATGGCATTACAACGTCTGAAAGAAGCCGCTGAAAAAGCAAAAATTGAACTATCAAGCTCCTCTTCTACAGAGATTAATCTACCTTATATTATGCCGGTGGATGGTATCCCCAAGCATTTAGTCAGGACCTTGTCGCGTGCGAAATTCGAACAACTCATTGATGACCTGGTTCGTTCCACTATCGACCCTTGTAAGAATGCTATGCGTGATGCAGGACTTTCACCTTCTGATATCAACGAAGTAATCCTGGTAGGAGGATCAACACGTATTCCGATTATCCAGAAAACAGTAGAGGAATTCTTCGGAAAAGCACCTTCTAAAGGGGTTAATCCTGATGAAGTAGTTGCAGTAGGTGCAGCTATCCAGGGTGGTGTTCTCACCGGTGAAGTAAAAGATGTTCTTTTACTGGATGTTACTCCTCTTTCCCTGGGAATTGAAACTCTGGGAGGAGTAATGACAAAATTGATCGAATCAAATACTACGATCCCAACCCGTAAATCGGAAACCTTCTCAACAGCTTCTGATAGTCAGCCTACTGTTGAAATCCATATCCTTCAGGGAGAAAGGTCGATGGCGACAGGAAACAAAAGCATTGGCCGTTTCCACCTCGATGGTATCCCTCCTGCCCCTCGTGGAGTTCCTCAGATTGAAGTGACCTTCGATATTGATGCAAACGGCATCCTTCATGTTTCAGCAAAAGACAAAGGAACCGGCAAAATGCAGCAAATCAGGATTGAAGCATCTTCAGGACTTACAGAAGCTGAGATTAAAAAGATGAAGGAAGAAGCTGAATTAAACGCTGAGTCCGATCGTAAAATGAAGGAAGAAGTGGATAAATTTAATAGTGCAGATGCCCTCATTTTCCAAACCGAAAAACAATTGAAGGAATTTGGCGAGAAATTACCTGCTGACAAAAAGGCCCCTATTGAGCAAGCTCTTACTGAATTAAAAGAAGCCCATAAAAACAGGGATCTTGCACAAATTGATGCTGCAATGGCCAGTTTAAATACCGCCTGGCAGGCAGCCAGTGAAGAGATGTACAAAGCTACCCAGCAAGCTCCTCCTCCGGGTGCAGAGCAACCTGGTGGAAACCCTGGAAATGAAGAAGCTAAAAAATCTGACCAGGAAGTAACCGATGTTGACTTTGAAGAAGTAAAATAATCTCTGGTGTTTTAGAGCAAAAAGTGGGACGATTGTCCCACTTTTTTTTTCCATTTTATTCACAATTCGTTAATAAATAATTCTGATAAAGGCCATATACAAATTGTCAGAAAATTATATCAAGCAATAGAAAAATTGTATCTTTGTTGGACAATCCAGACCTTGCCCAGTTGGCAAAACAAGAACCAAAATCAATCAAACAATCTATACAATGAAGAAAAAACTTACTCTAACCGTACTAACCTGCCTCTTTCTTTTTTCAGGCACAGTACTATTTGCTCAAGGATTGGAGACTTTTGCCAATTACCCTGAAAACACAAATGCTTATCATGATGGCACATTTCTCGGACTCGATGGTTCTACATGGAGTTACTTCCAAAGCCGTGGTGACTCAATGATTACAGCACCAACTCCCACGCTTGGGAAAAACAGAACACCGACCGCAGAAGTTCGTTCTGGAGCACTTGTGAATGGTGTTGGAACCTTAAGTTTTGATTACCGCCAGGTTTTTTCAACAGATGTTGCGCTTAATGTGCTTGTGAATGATATTCTTATCACCACGGTAACAACGGTAGGCCAACAGGGCATTACATTGAATTCAGGAGCCATAGCCGTGAATGTATCCGGCAGTGTAACCCTGAAATTCATCCAGGCCAGCACTGCTGCCGGACAAGTGGCAATTGATAATATCACCTGGACGGCTTTTGGAGGTGGAACACCTGATCCTGAACCTACCAATTATCCTTCAGCATTTGCTGCATCCGGAGATGGCCTTAAAATAAAAGCTACCTGGACTGATGCAACCGGCGCTCAACTTCCAGCCTCCTATCTTGTCAGGATTTCAACCTCCGACAATATCACCGCTCCTGTAGATGGAACTTATGTAGGTGACGACCTTGATATCAGCGATGGTAGCGGTTCAAAATCTGTTGCCCAGGGAAACCAGCAATACATTTTCGATGGACTGGAAGCTTCAAAAAATTATTTTCTGAAGATCTACCCATTCTCCAATTCAGGTTCTATTGTTGATTATAAAACTGACGGAACTGCACCTTCAGCTAGTGCTCGCACACAGGCAATTCTGCTCAAAACAGATTTTCAGGATGGATTATTAGCCCCATGGACTGAATTTAGTGTTACCGGTGATGAAAAATGGATTACTGATACCATTTCAGGAAATATTTTCATGCGTATGTCAGGATATGTTGGAGGAACCTCCTTCCTGAACCAGGACTGGTTAATCTCACCTTCATTAACCCTTGCTGCCGGCAGTTCCCCAAAACTTGAATTCAAGACAGCGATGAAATTCGGAACAGTAGCTGATAAATTTTATCTGATGGTTTCCACCGATTATTCAACTGGTGATCCCTCAGCTTCTACCTGGACTGATCTCTCCGGACAGGCTACTTTCTCAACAGGTAACTACACATGGGTGTCATCGGGATCAATAAATCTGACAGCCTATGAAGGCGCTAATACCCATATCGCTTTCAAATATGATTGTGGAACTGATAATGTGCCTACATGGGAAGTTGATGATGTATATGTAACTTATAATTCCGGTGTTGGATTTAATGAAACCCCGGAAGCCAATCAGGTTGGAATTTATCCTAACCCTTGTACTACAGGCTTCCAGGCCCGGATAGAAGGAAATGACAGTTATCTTCTCAGGATTTTCAGTACTTCAGGTGCCATATTGCTTGAAAAGAAAATTGAAAAAACTGATTCGTTTGTATCCACCCGACAGTTATCTAATGGTGTATATGTAGTAGAAATGACAAATCTTACTTCTCTGGGTAAAACCACTCAGAAACTGATTGTGAAATAACACCTCAATCAATATTCTAAAAGAGGCTGCTTTTTGGGTGGACATAAGGTTCCGCTTAATTCAAGCAGCCTCTTTTATTTATCCACATACTTTTTCCGACATTTATTTGTTATATTTTTGGAATCCATTCATGATTTCCTTTGCATATGAATAACTTTTGGAAAACCTTGATTTTACTGGTTGCATTGTTACCCATGGTCTCACTGGCGCAATCAGGACAGCCGATCAGAGTAGAAATACCTGTGAGGGCAGGAACTAACCCGTTTAACTATGTTCCTTTCGGAGAAAATGGAATATGTATGTTTTATCCCACAATTAATGATGCGGGAAAAGACAGTATCAGCTGGTCATTTGTAATGCTCGACAGGAACCTTAAGGAAGAATGGAAAAAGCTATTGCCATTGCATGAAGATGTGAACTACCTTAAGGGTTTTAGTCAGAATGGTGTTATTTACCTGCTGTTTCATGATACTCGCAGGAATAAGGAAGGTAATATATATGTTTTCTTCATTATTCCTCCAAAACAAATCATCACTATTCATAAAAGTGACATTCCGGAAAAAGCAGAAGTTGTCGATTTTGAGATCTTTAACGAATTTGCATTAGTAGGATATAATCAAAGAAAAGGCAAACCAGGTTTATTGGGATTCTCACTTATCAATGGTGAAAAACGCAACTTCGACTTCCCTGAAACAGAAAATTCCTTACTGCTGGATATTGCAGTCGATACAATTTACAAGGATATCGCTGCAGTTTATAAGGTTCAACCCAGTTCCACCAGGAACCAGTTAATGGTAAACCTTTACAACGGCTCATCAGCCCTGAGAAGAACGGTTACCTTTGAAAACATCCAGGAAAAAAGGATCTTCAATTCCGCAGGTTTTGTATTTACAGGGGAAAACAGGGGTTTTGTATTGGGCACCTTTGGATCAGGAGCCAGGAATAAAAGGAATTACGACTATTACAATGATTATTACAATTACTATTATTATAACAGTTTCTACCGTCGTCCCAGCACTTATGATCAAAACCAGGATAATACCCCTATTTCAGATGGCTATTATTCAGCTACAATTGGACCCGATGGACCAGGGAATATGAATTATTATCATTTCATAGATTTTTCCAATGCATATAAGTATATCAATAGTCCGGAAGCGCTAAGGACTAAAAGAAAAGCCGATAAAAAGAATTCAGAAAAAGATGATCCCGGCGGAAATAACAAGAAGTTTTCTCTCGATTATCGGTTGCTGATTCATCCGGTAAAATACTCAGGTGGTTCTTACCTGATGTTATCCGAAGCCTATCTTCCTGAATACCATACCATGACACAAATGGTCTATGACTATTATGGCAGGGCTATTCCATCGACTTATTCAGTTTTTGATGGTTACAGATATACCAATGCTTTCCTTGCATCCTTCGATTCAAGTGGTCAAATGCAATGGAATAATGGAATGGAAATGAGAGATATTCTTACTACCTATCTGAACCGGAAACTCAATATTTACCAGGAGAAAGATGAAACCAATCTTTTTTATAATGCCAATGCCAAAATTGCTTTCAAAACCATCAATAAAAGTGACATTGTTGAAGGTACAGCATTTACACCGGTAGCACCAAAACGTGCCACCGACCAATATATCAGTGAGTACCTGGGGTCAATAGAGTACTGGTATGGCGACTACTTCCTGGTTACAGGGTATGAATCACTAAGGAATAATAACCTTGATGAAAATAAACGGAATGTATTCTATTTGAGCAAAATGGCGTTCAGATAATGGCAGGAAAAGCCTGATTATCTTTATTTTCAACCATTTACAAGCAAGGTTTTATTTGATGGATTTGATCTCAACCCTTCTGTTGAGTTTCATCCCTTCCGCGGTAGCATTATCGGCAACAGGTTGTGTTTCACCAAAGAACCCCTTAACAATCCTGGAAGCATCAATTCCTCTTTTTGTGAAGAATTCAATGACATAATCAGCCCTGTTTTCTGATAGTTTTAAATTATAATTCTTGCTTTCCCTGCTATCAGTGTGGCCTTCAACAGAAATCCTGATTCCCGGATTATCTTTGAGCGTTTCAGCAACTTTATTGAGTAACTGATTATACTGAGCCAAAACTATATATTGATCAGTATTGAAATAGACGACCTCATTTACCAATACCCCTGACTCTTCGGGGCATCCATTATTAGCTGCAACACCAGCCACTTCCGGACATTTATCCAATTGATCGGCTATGCCATCATTATCTTTATCAGCACATCCTCCAAGCGATTTTAAACCGGCAATATCAGGACATTTATCTTCATTGTCAGCAATTCCGTCTCCATCACGGTCAGGGCAACCATTTAGTTCTTTCTTGCCAGCCATATCCGGACATTTATCATCCTTATCTGCAATACCGTCAGTATCTTTATCAGGGCAGCCTTTTAAATCCCTGGTACCGGCTTCAGTTGGGCAAGTATCATCCTTGTCAGGAATACCATCATTATCAGAATCTGGGCAACCCTTGAATTCAAGTTTTCCGGCATCTTTCGGACAAGCATCGTCATCATCGGAAATCCCGTCACCATCAGCATCAGGGCAGCCGAAAAGTTCAACTTTCCCAGCCCTGTCCGGACAGTTATCTTCTTTATCCTTAATACCATCATTATCCTGATCTTTTGGTCCACCAAATTTGAAAGTGAGCCCTGCCGATGCATAACTGTAA
The DNA here is from genome assembly GCA_016707785.1 of Bacteroidales bacterium. Classification (NCBI taxonomy): domain Bacteria; kingdom Pseudomonadati; phylum Bacteroidota; class Bacteroidia; order Bacteroidales; species Bacteroidales bacterium. The sequence goes on from JADJGZ010000011.1 coordinate 102,765, forward strand.
TGATCTCTTGCTTTAACGGCTTCGTAGAAGTCAAGTGTTGCATCTTTAAAGGTAAGATGATCACCATACTCAATATTTAATGACACCCTTTTGGCAAGCCTGAATTCAGCGCCCAAGCCTAGTGGAACAAAAATCTCATTCTGCCTGGAATCACTTTTCTGCAACTGTGTACCCGTTGTAAAATCAGTGGTTGTTGAACTGAATGAAGTTAAACCGGCTCCGCCAAAGAAATAAAAATTAACCACTCTTTCCGGATTATAATCAGCAAATATTTCATTGATGTTCACCGTGACATTCAAAGCAGCGTCCCAGAAATCTGTATTCAGTTTCAATCCTTTATCTTCCCTTTCACTGGCTAGTTTTCCGGCTACAAATTGTCCTCTCAATCCAAAAACCGGAGAAAGCTGGTATCCCAAGGCACCACCAAATCCAAGTTTTGGAGTTTTGTTGAAAAAATCTTCTTTATTTAAATCTCCAAAGTATTCAGTAACTCCACCATTCACCTGGAGTGTCCAATGGCTTTTAAATAAAGCAGGTTTAACATCAACAGATGCATCCTGAGCGGTGAGGAATATTGGCAATGCGATGATTACCATTAAAGTGAAAATGCGAATAGAAACTTTCATGTTAACTAAATTTAGTTCCGATATACCCTTTAAACTTCTATAGTCCAAGGGGTGAATTAATGCAAATATAAGCTAAAACGAGTGAAATACAGCCACTTCACAGGATATAGCCCTGTTTTCAGCTGCTCCCCGACACTAAATATTTGCAGGATACTATTATATTATCTGAATTTACTGAAAAGGTAATACAAAACGATTCCGGCTGTAACAGAAACATTCAGAGAATGTTTAGTCCCCATCTGTGGGATTTCGATGCAGGAATCCACTTCTTGCATCACTGTATCATCCACCCCCATTACCTCATTTCCGAAGATAAATGCATACTTTTTATCAGCTTCCGGGGAAAATTCCCAAAGGGCTACACTATCCTCAGCCTGTTCTACTGCAACAAGGATATATCCTTCAGATTTTAATTGTATTACTATCTCCCTGGTATCATTCGCATATTGCCATGGGACTGATTCAGTTGCACCCAATGCAGTTTTACTGATCTCCCTGTTAGGTGGCACAGCAGTAATACCGCATAAGTATAACCGCCCGATACCAAAAGCATCTGCGGTGCGAAAAATGGAACCAATATTATGCTGACTACGGATATTATCAAGAATGCAAACAAAAGGCAACTTTTCCATCTCGTGATATTCATCAACACTGAGACGATTCAGTTCCTCCATACTAAGTTTCCGCATGGTAAGCCGTTTAGGAACCACAAAGGTAAAAATTATCAACACAACCCAAAGGGAGTGAGGAAGATCAGGAGATAATCCTAAATTTGCGGTAATCAGAATTTACAAAGGTGAGTAAAGAAAAGGAACAAAAGGAGGTTGCATTAACTCCTCTCATGAAGCAATACAATGCAATAAAGGCTAAATATCCTGATGCTTTGTTATTGTTCAGGGTTGGAGACTTTTATGAAACATTTGGTGAAGATGCTATCAAAGCCTCGGAAATACTTGGTATTATCCTGACGCGGCGTGCCAATGGCTCAGCTCAATATATCGAACTTGCCGGTTTTCCACATCATTCTCTCGATACCTACCTTCCAAAATTGGTTAGAGCAGGATACAGGGTTGCCATATGTGACCAGCTGGAAGACCCGAAAATGACCAAAACCATCGTCAAAAGAGGAGTTACTGAATTGGTCACACCCGGTGTTTCCTATAATGATAAGATCCTTGAAAACAAGGAAAACAATTTCCTGGCTGCTATACACTTCCTTCCAAAATCGTCAGGCATCTCCTTTCTTGATATTTCAACAGGGGAATTCCTTCTGGCACAGGGATCCAATGACTACATCGATAAATTACTTCAAACATTTCGTCCTTCAGAAGTGATTGTTCAGAAGAATAAACGTCAATCATTCACAGAAACTTTTGGAAGCCAGTTTTATCTCTCCTATTTTGAAGATTGGGTCTTCACCCATGATTTCACCCATGATCTGCTGATTAAACATTTTGGCACTACCTCCTTAAAAGGATTTGGAGTTACAGAACTTGAGAATGGCATCATTGCATCCGGAGTAGCCATGCATTACCTTTCGGAGACACAGCATGATAAAGTTCAGCACATCTGTAAATTGTCAAGAATCGAAGAGGATCATTATGTCTGGCTGGATAAATTCACCGTCCGTAACCTTGAACTGATCCAATCTCCCAATGAAAATGCAAGCACCCTTTTTTCGGTGCTGGATAAAACCATCTCTCCTATGGGATCAAGGTTAATGAGGCGTTGGCTGCTGCTGCCCCTCAAGGACAGAAAACCTGTGGTGGAAAGGCATGAAACAGTGGAGTACCTGAATAATCACCCGGAATTAACCGCAGTTCTTGATCAAAATCTTAGGATCATCGGAGATCTTGAGAGACTTATCTCAAAAGTAGCCGTTGGAAGAGTTACCCCAAGGGAAATCCTGCAAATCAGGCGGGCGCTTCTGGCTTTGGTTCCAATAAAACAAGCCTGTGCTTCCACCCGTCATGAAGCAATGCAACTGATTGCCGAACAAATAAATCCCTGTGAATTAATTGCCGATCAGATAGGCAAGACTATAAAGCCAGACCCTCCTGCCCTGGTTTCCAAAGGGATGGTAATTGAGGATGGAATTTCACCCGAACTTGATGAATTAAGAAAACTGGCATTTTCAGGGAAAGATTACCTGGTTCAAATGCAACAACGGGAAATCGAAAATACAGGTATTACCTCATTAAAAGTTGGCTTCAATAACGTTTTCGGGTATTATCTTGAAGTAACCAACGCTCATAAGGAAAAAGTGCCGGCAGAATGGATGAGGAAACAGACCCTGGTGAATGCCGAACGATATATCACTGAAGAGCTGAAAGAGTACGAACAAAAAATCCTGGGTGCTGAAGAAAAAATCCTGGATCTTGAGAATAAATTATTTAATGAATTGGTTTTACATCTGGCTGAATACGTGCAGCCTGTTCAACTGAATGCCCAGTTAATTGCCCGGATTGATTGTCTTGTTTCTTTTGCCCGCGTATCCATCGAAAACCATTATGTGAGGCCTGAAATAACCGATTCCTTTTCAATAAACATCGAACAAGGCAGGCATCCTGTCATTGAGAAACACCTCGCCACTGGGGAAGAGTATATTGCCAACGATGTTTTTCTTGATAATGAAAAGCAACAGATCATTATGCTGACGGGTCCTAATATGTCGGGGAAATCTGCCTTGCTGCGACAGACAGCCCTGATTGTGCTCATGGCACAGGTTGGAAGTTTTGTGCCTGCAAAAGCAGCCACCATTGGATTGGTTGATAAAATATTCACACGTGTCGGGGCTTCTGATAATATCACCTCAGGAGAATCCACATTCATGGTGGAGATGAATGAGACTGCCAGTATCCTGAATAATATTTCCAACCGAAGCCTGATTCTGCTGGATGAAATTGGCCGGGGCACCAGCACTTACGATGGAATCTCCATTGCCTGGGCAATTGCTGAATACCTTCATGATCATCCGCTATATAAGGCTAAGGTTTTGTTTGCCACCCATTATCATGAGCTGAATGAGATGGCAATGACGAAAAACAGGATCAAAAATTTCCATATTGCTGTCAAAGAGATCGGCAAGAAAGTAATATTCCTTCGGAAACTTACCCCTGGTGGCAGTGAACATAGTTTTGGAATCCATGTTGCAAGGATGGCCGGGATGCCCGGAAGCCTCATTCAACGGGCAGAAGATCTGCTAATTCAATTAGAAAAGAAGCGTAGCAGTGCGGAATTAAATCCCGGAAAAGTTTCCGGAAAGCAGGTTCAGAAATCCCAGGATCAGTTTCAGTTAAGCTTTTTTCAATTGGACGACCCCCTGCTGGAGAGTATTCGGGATGATATCCAACACCTGGATATTAATACTTTAACACCTGTTGAAGCCTTGATGAAGCTGAATGAAATCAAAAAAAAGTTGCAGAAATATTAATAGGATGTGACAATTTGACGATTCGCCGATTTGACGATTCGCCGATTTTACGATTCGACAATTTGACAATTTGACAATTTGACGATTCGACAATTTGAAACTTTGGCAATTTAAAAAAGGGAAGCCTTCGGCTTGAAAATGCGACAAGGTCGATATAATTACGAGGTTGACATAATAAATATCAATGGCTTATTATTCTTCCTTGAGTTTTATTGTCTTAGTGCCGGAAAATTATAACAACTCAGCACAGAGCCACTGACTCCCCTTCGGGCACTCAGCACCCAGAGCCAAAGGCTCCCCTTCGGGGCACCCAGCACCAGCACTCAGCACTCAGCACCCAGAGCCAATGGCTCCCCTATGGGGCACTCTCCAAAAAAAAATGTTGAAATTTTATTTCTGGAAATTGTAATTTAAAAAAAATTGTATATTTGCACTCCCAATGCGGAAATAGCTCAGTTGGTAGAGCACGACCTTGCCAAGGTCGGGGTCGCGAGTTCGAGTCTCGTTTTCCGCTCAGAATAAAAAAAACTCTTGGTGGAAAACCAAGAGTTTTTTTTGCCCATATCTTTTTATCTTTGCAATGAATTTTAAGTTCTTTGCAAAAGAGTTTAAGATACATCCAGTGCCCGAATGGTGAAACTGGTAGACACGAAGGACTTAAAATCCTTTGGCCATTGCGGCCATGCCGGTTCGATTCCGGCTTCGGGTACCACGAGAATGCAAAATGCAGAATGCAAAACGCAAAATGCAAATTGCAAATTGCAAAAAAAATGCAAAGTGTAAAGTTTACATGCTTTATACTTTGCATTTTTAATTAGAACATGCCACTCTATTTCTGTGTATTATCCGGCTATACTCAATAGAATGAATTCTATTATTAAAGAAATTGCATAATATTATAATGACTGCCTGAGTTGTATCGGACTCCTTAGTCATTGAATAGACTTACCTTTGTGATGTTACAAAGAAATATCTGATGATACAAAGAGCGCTGGAGAACCTGAAAATTGCAGAACTCAACGAAATGCAATTAGCTTCACTGGAAGCGAATAAAACAGGAGGAGATATTGTATTGCTGTCCCCAACAGGATCAGGCAAAACACTTGCATTTCTATTACCAATATTAAAACTGATTGATGAAACAATTCCCGGTGTTCAGGTTCTCATCCTGGCTCCTTCAAGGGAACTGGCATTGCAGATAGAACAGGTATTCCGATCCATGGGTACCGAATTTAAGGTGAACTGCTGTTATGGCGGACATCCGATGAAAGTTGAAATCAATAATCTGAAACACCCACCAGCCGTCCTGGTAGGCACACCCGGAAGAGTGGCTGATCATATTCGAAGAAATACTTTCGATACCACTTCTGTCAAAACCATTATCCTTGACGAATTTGACAAGTCTCTGGAATTCGGATTTAAGGATGAAATGTCTTATATCATCAGTGAACTACAATATTTAAAAAAGCGTTTTTTAACTTCGGCTTCCGAAGCTATTGCTATACCTGATTTTGCCGGGGTATCTTCACCGGTCAGGTTGAATTTTCTTTCTGACAAGCATCCTGCAGGGCTCCAGCTAAAAGCTGTTGTAAGTGAAGGACGAGACAAACTTGATGCTTTGTTTTCTCTCATTTGCAAACTAGGGAATAAAACTACCCTGGTATTTTGCAATCACCGTGAGGCAGTTGAACGGATCAGCGAATTGCTTGATGATAAAGGACTTGTTCATGGCATTTATCATGGCGGCCTGGAGCAGGAAGAAAGGGAGCGCGCCCTGATCAAATTCCGTAATGGAAGTCATCGGATTTTAATCACCACCGACCTGGCTTCCAGGGGACTGGATATTCCGGAAATTGAAAATGTTATTCATTATCAGTTTCCAGCCACTGCAGATGCTTTCATGCATCGAAACGGACGCACTGCCCGGATGCATGCTGAAGGCACTTCATACCTCATTATGGGTGAAGGTGATCATTTACCCTCATTCCTCAAAGAAAAACCAGAATATGTTGATTTACCTGCAAATCCGCGTTTACCAGACAATTCAGCATGGGATACACTCTTTGTAGCTGCCGGAAAGAAAGACAAAATCAATAAAACGGATATTGTAGGTTTGTTAATCCAGAAAGGGAAGCTTCATAAAGAGGAGATCGGGCTGATTGAAGTATTGGATTATTCCTCATTTGTTGCAGTGAAACGTGATAAAATCGACAAAGTAGTTCAATTGCTTCGTTTCGAAAAAATTAAAAAGAAATCGGTAAAGATTGAAGTTTCTATATAACTGTTGTGTTGTTTGCAAACTTATTTTTAATGTCGGAATCCAAATTGAATCCACACACTAAATAGTTTGATATTCCCTTGCTCCTATCAGAATTAAAACATCACAAGATGCAGAGTGGATAATCCTGTTGGGCCAATATTTCCTCAGAAAAATTTAGAATATTACAATACTTTTGTACAAAAGCGAGTGACATGTCCGATTTATTGGCATCGTATGAAAAAATTCTGATCGGAAAGCTAATCAACGATGACCAGGTAGCCTTCACCATTATTTTTACCAGGTACTATGAGGACCTGGTTCATTTTTCATTTGGGATTACGCACAATTCAGATGCTTCGGAGGAAGTAGTGCAGGATGTATTCCTCAAACTTTGGGAAAACCGTTCAAAATTGGATATTCATACTTCGCTCAAATCATTCCTGTTAAAATCTGTTCAGAACAAAAGTATTGACAGCTTGCGACACATTAGCATTACCAACAAATATGCTTCAGTTGTGCTTGAACATCCTATGCTTTTGGAAAATGATACCGAGAATTACCTCCTGTTTTCAGAACTAGAGAATAATTTTGCCCAGGCTCTTGGGAAGTTACCGGTTCAGAATGCTGAAGTATTCCGGATGAGTCGGATAGAGTCATTTAATTACCAGGAAATTGCTTCAAAACTTGGGATTTCAGTCCGGACAGTAGAAGTCCGTATGAGCAAAGCCATTTCTTTACTCAGGGAAGAACTGAAAGATTTTCTGATCCTCTTTCTTATTTTTTATCTGCTTATCCTTTAGGATTGCTATTTCATTATGAGGTTATGAGTGCTAAGTCATAAGTACATCTGCATGTAAAATCCAAAATATCATCGAGGCACAGAGTATTATAAATTCTCAATTCATTAATCCAGTCATTTTTATTTTTTTTAATAAAAATGCAGGAGTATGATGTGGAAAATGATTTTTAAATCGTCGTTATGTTGAGAAAAGAAACTATGAGTACAGAAGATTTCGATCGCGTTGACCAATTAATTGCCAAATACCTGGGTAGTAATGCTACAACTGATGAAATCCGGTTGCTTGAAACCTGGATCAGCGAATCGGATGAAAATCGAAGATATTTCAGGCAATTCAAAAACATATGGGAATCAGCTGCCGAATTACCTGTTTCCACTGATAAGGCTTTACACAAAGTCTTGAATCATATCAATCGTGGACCAAAAAGAATGACCTTTTGGCAGATTTTTCAGAGAATAGCTGCATTTGTGTTTATTCCTTTGCTCATTGCAGTGATGTGGATGGGATTTGGGAAAGGTTTCGGAAAAGAAAACCAATCCATTTCATACCATAAGGTAGTTGCTGCATTTGGAACCTATTCTTTACTTGAATTACCCGATGGATCGAAAGTCTGGCTAAATTCAGGCAGTACATTGCGGTATCCTGAAAAATTCGGCAATGATAATCGTATCGTTGAACTGGTTGGAGAAGGCTACTTTGAAGTTCATGCAGATGAGGAAGTACCTTTCCTGGTTAACACTCCATATTTTACAGTAAAGGCAACAGGCACAAAGTTCAATATCAGGGCTGAGAAAAATTTCCGATCACCCTCAGTCACCTTAGTTGAAGGTAAAGTTTCAGTTCAAAAAAGAAAATCTGCTGAAGCAGGGGATCTTATATCTTACCTGCAACCCAACCAGCATATGATTTATGATACCCTGAACGGTCAATTCAGCATTCAAACCGAAGATATTTACAAACATTTTGCCTGGAAAGATGGTAAACTTGTTTTCCGAAATGACAATATCAGCGAAGTTGCCAGGAGAATCTCCTTACAATACAATGTTGACATAGAGATTAAAGGCACAGAAATTAAAAAATACAGGTATAGGGCCACTTTTGAAAGTGAGCCACTGGGCGAATTACTGAGACTGTTGAAGATCTCATCCCCCATCGATTATACTGAAGTCAAACCTAAAGCATTGCCTGACGGTACTTTTTCCAGAAGGAAAATCATCATATTTTCATCAAGTAACTAATTTCCAGAGTTATATACCTCCAACCATGTTCAGAAAAGATAATCGTCCGGTAGAATAGAGTAATATTTTCGGGAATTATCTGCCTCATACCTGGTTTCCTTCATCCACTCGCATCTGCTTCACTTTTCTTAAGTGTAAGCTAGAAATTCTCAATAACTGGAAATCCCGGTCAATATTGGTCTTTTCATAATTTATCATACCCTAAAACAAACAGAATATGAGATTACTTTTACTTTTTGGACTGTTTATTTTTCTCTTTTCAGTGCCTGTCCGGCTGGAAGCACAATCAACTAAAATTACATTAAACCTCGTTAATGTACCTCTGAATGATGTGCTGAATGAAATCGAGAAAAAGAGTGATTATACTTTCTTGGTCAATGAGGAAGTTGTAGATGTAACCCGCAAAGTAGATGCCGTTTATGTTAATACATCCATAAAAGACATCCTTGATCAACTCTTTAAAGGTGATAAAGTCAAGTATGTGACAAGTGACCATCAGATTATTATAACACCAAATAAGGGTAATGGCGGGGATTTTCAATCAAAAAAAGTCACAGGAAGGGTAATTGATGCAAAAACCGGTGAAACACTTGTAGGTGTAGCTATCCAGGTGAAAGGGACAACATCAGGTACCACAACTTCCATCGATGGCACCTACTCAATTGAATTTCAGTCAGAAAAAGCAATTCTTGTCTATTCTTATCTTGGGTATGAACCTAAAGAAATCACGGTTAGTGAAGCTACTGTTCTGAATGTAGTATTGAACCCTATAGCTACTCAACTTGAGAGCATTGTGGTTACGGCTCTGGGAATCAAACGTGAAGAAAAAGCCCTGGGTTATGCTGTTCAAAAGGTTGATGGAAAAGGATTACAGACTGTCAGGGCTGTAGATGTCGGAACCTCACTCACTGGTAAAGTAGCCGGTTTATCTGTATTAAACAGTACTGAATTTGGTGCAGCCCCGGAGCTCTATATACGTGGTGAGAAACCACTGTTAGTAATAGATGGTGTACCTTATGGTAATATGACACTCAGAGATATTCCGGCTGATGATATTGAAAGCCTCAGTATTCTTAAAGGTGCAACTGCTTCAGCCCTTTATGGCTATCGTGGAGCAAGTGGTGCTATTATGGTTACTACAAAGAAAGGAAGTGGCATTAATGGCATTTCAATCACATTGAACAGCAGCACAATGTTTGCCGCGGGTTACCTTGCGATACCAGAATCACAATCAACATATGGCCGCGTTGTAAATACAGCGACCAATTCAGCAGTAACAAATGGTGATGGTGCCTGGGGGCCTCCATTGGAAGGACAGGAAGTCATCCAATGGGACCCGATTTCCCGAAGCATGAAACCAATGCCATGGCTTCCGGTAGGTAAAGACAATTTTCAAAATTTCCTTGAACCCGGATATGTACTTAATAATAACCTGAATATAGTTCAGCAGGGTGAATATGGCAGTTTTAGGGCTTCAGCCAGTTGGGTAAAGAATAAAGGACAATATCCCAACTCCATGTTCGACAAATATTCCTATTCGATTGGTGGTGATATGAAAGTGAAAAGACTAACCTTATCCTCCAGTATAGGTTATAATAAGCAATCGTCACCAAATATCGGATTTAGTGGTTATACCGGTTACGATCCCATGTATTCCATGTTAATCTGGTCGTCGCCCGACTGGAATGTACTTGACTACAAGAATTATTGGGTCGTACCTGATGAAACACAAAATACCAGCTATACAGATACGAACAATAATCCTTTCTTTGATCGAAACGAAAGAACCCACAGTTTAAACAAGGACATTTTTAATGGATCACTTTCCTTGAATTATGATCTGACTTCATGGCTTAAGGCAACCATACGATCAGGTTTCGACACTTATAGTAACCGACAGGTGATAAAGATTTCCAAAGGTTCTCTGGTGAGTGCCGGTTCCGCTACAGTAATTGAAAATGGAGATCAAGTTTGGGGTGAAAGTAAGTTAGGCTCATATAATCTGGGACTTGGCAGAGGATATAGTTTTAATAATGATTTTCTTCTTTCCGGCAATAAGACTTTCAACAAATTTACTATAGATGGATTTGTTGGCGGAACCATTTTTTACCGTCAGGATGAAGGAACTGATTCAAGAACACAAGGTGGGCTTTCCATCCCTGGGTTTTACTCTCTCAAAGCTTCTGTACTACCAGCATATGTTGTTTCCAGTTTAAGCAGGCAGCAGGTAAACAGCATGTATGGGCGGCTGGCTCTATCATGGAATAGTTTGGTATATGCAGAAGGTACTTTGCGTAACGACTGGAGTTCTACCTTGTCAGAAGCTACCCGTTCTTACCTTTATCCGTCAATATCAGGTAGTTTTATCGCATCTGAATTATTACCCGAAATGGGTTGGTTATCATTATGGAAATTGCGTGGTTCGTGGACATCGTCAAAAACACCTGCCGGAATATATGACATTAACCAGGTATTCAACATTACCAATAATGCATGGACCAATCTGACTTCAGCATCATTGCCTGCTACTATTTACAGCAGTGATGTATTCCCTGAATCATCATCAACCTGGGAAGTAGGAACAGCGGTTAACCTTTACAAAAACAGGGTTTCTTTTGATATTTCATATTACAATAAAAGGATGTTCGATTTCCTTCAGGAAGCTGATATCACACCGGCTACAGGTTATTATAATAGTTATGTCAATATTGATGAAGAGATTACACGAAAAGGCGTTGAAGTCACCTTGAATGGTACTCCTGTTAAGAATAGCGACTGGAAGTGGGATATCTCCGTAAACTGGTCGAAATATGCTAGATTCTATTCCAAATTAGATTCTACTTACTCTCCTGATAAGCCCTGGATTAAGGTAGGTGAACGAGCTGACCCCTATGTCCTTTATGATTTTCAATATGATCCTGATGGGAATATCATTCATAAGAATGGGGTTCCACTTTACTCTGCTTATGCTTCAAAATTTGGCAACTATGACCCTGACTGGATATGGGGAGTAAATACCACTTTAAGGTATAAAAGTTTGAACTTTTTTATTTCAGTTGATGGACGGGTAGGAGGAATCGCTCAAACAACCACCGAAATGTATATGTGGCGGTCAGGTTCACACCCAAATTCAGTAACTGAGGAACGATATCTTGATGCTACGGTTGACGGGTCCAAAAACTACACTGGTGATGGCGTAATGGTTGTTTCAGGATCCGCAACCTATGATACTTACGGCAATATTACAAGTGACGACAGGGTATATGCACCGAATGATGTCGCAGTGACCTATGAATCCTATATTAATACAATTCATAGTGGTACCGCCTGGGGTGGATCACCCTCTCCACTGGAAGCATATAGCACTACATTTTTCAAAATCAGGGAAATGTCGCTAACTTATGATTTACCCAGAGAGATATGTTCAAAATTTAATTCTCAGGGAGTATCTGTTTCTGCTGTAGGCCAGAATATGTTTTTGTGGTCAAAGCAATTTAAATATTCCGACCCTGATGGTGGTTATGAAAATTTCAGTGACCCATCCATTCGTTATGTCGGATTTAACTTGAAGTTCAATTTTTAATAAAACATGATTCATTATGCTTTTCCATCCGTGAAAAGCAGAATATCATGACACTAAAATTTTGAGAACGAACTTTTTAATGAGATTAACCCCTATGAAAAACACAAGAATATACATCAGAATAATAAGTGCATTGCTTGTAGTAACTCTTGTTAGTTGCAACAAATTTGAAGAAATCAATACCAACCCGGATACAACAACCCATGTGCCGGCGTCAATGGAATGCACTAATATCATCCTTGACATGCTTGAGCATGGAGGCGATGCTATGGGCTTCATTTCTTCCAATGCCTTACCCAAGTATGTTGGATTCACCATCTTAGGCAAGAATAGCTCTCAATACAATAATACTGGCAGTGGTGGATTTGGTGCAATGACAATATTGCCAAATATCAATGCAATGCTCATAGCAGCGGAAGGCAGTGTAATGGAAGATTCATACAAAGGTGTGGGCAGTTTTGCCAAAGCTTATACCTTTTTTAATATGACAATGTGGATGGGTGACATTCCTTACAGTGAGGCTGGTAAAGGTGCAGAAGGGCTTTTAGAGCCAAAATATGATACGCAGGAAGAGATCCTGGTAAAAATCCTTGATGAGCTCAAAGCAGCTGATCAATACTTTGCAATTGGAAATAAATTTTCCGGTGATCCTACACCTTATAATGGCGATCCAGGAAAATGGAGAAAAGCAGTCAATGCATTCGCTTTGAAAGTGCTCATGAGTTTGAGCAAGAAGGAGGATGTTGCTTCACTGGATATTAAAAACCGCTTTGCAGAAATTGTAAATAGTGGAAATATTTTAGAGAAAGCTACGGGTTACTGGGGGTTGGCATATTCTACCCAAAACAAGCATCCACTCAGTGCAAGTACTATGTTTGCACCAAAGACCATTGTCAGTAAGCTGGTAACCGACAATTTAAAAATACTTAATGACAGGCGCCTATTTTATTATTGTGAACCCTCTGCTGCAAAAATTGCTGCCGGTAAACTGCAGACCGACACTGCAGCCTATGTTGGAGTGGATGTTTCTATGGATTATGATATCATGAACCAGGATTTTAAAGCTAATAAATTTTCAGCGATAAACCTTCGCTACCTAAAAGAAGATGCATGTGAACCAAACCTGATGATGACATTTGCTGAACAGCAGTTAATTCTTGCAGAAGCAAGGGTGAGAGGCTGGATTTCCAGTGGATCGGCTCAATCCTATTATGAAGAGGGTGTAAAAGCAGCGCTGGCAGACATTATGGCGACTAAAGCCAGTTATGCACACACTGTCCCTGTCGACCAGGCTTATATTGACGGATATTTTACCGGGGAAGCTGCATTCAAGGCTACAGCAGATGAACAATTGAAACAGATATGGATGCAGAGCTATTTACTCAGGTTTATGCAGGATGGGGATTTCAGCTATTTTGAGTACAGGAGAAATAAGTACCCTGAATTTCCTATCAACCCGGCCTCCAGTCTGAATGAAAACAATACCAGTGCCATCCCAATGCGTTGCCTGTACCCTGGCTCTGAAACGAACTATAACCGCAAAAACCTTACGGAAGCACTTAATCGTCAATATGATGGTTATGATGAAATTAATAAAATAATGTGGATATTAAAATAACCTTGCGTATCTTTAGGTAAGATGCTTTGAATAATGTATTTCGAAAGACAAAACTCATTCATGCTAACAAAGCGCATTTTACCATACAGATATTTGAACCAATATTAACAAGCAAACCCTTAATTCATTAACCTTAAAAAACCAATCAAATTATGAAAAAAACTTTACTAAGTTTAGTCATAATACTAGCTTTTGCCAGTTTTTCAAGTGCCCAGGTGCCTGACAGAGCAGGCTGGTGGAAATTTGACGATGCTGCAGATATGTTAAAGGCTGAAACAGGTATGGCTTTAGCTTTAACCGGCACACAGGTTTCTGTCCCAGGTCCCGTTGCAGGAAACCTGGCTACTCAAATTTCATTAGGAAGTTACCTTACCATGACGCATGGAATTTCCGCCAATGGTGGAGGTGACTCAGTAAATGAATACACTGTTCAAATTGACTTTTCATTGCCTGAAGTAAGCATATGGCATGCATTTTTTCAAACCAACCCATCCAATAGTGGTGATGCTGACTTGTTTACAAGAGCCAGTGATAATACGATAGGGACAGCAGCCACAGGATACTCTGCAAATGCTGTAACTGCGGATACCTGGTACAGGATGATCATTTCAGTAAAAAATAGTGAATTCTTCAATGTCTATCTGAATGGTGAACTTTGGTTAACCGGCACACCTCAGGATATTGATGGAAGATGGGCCCTGGTAAGTGATCTGTTGATTTTTGCCGATGATGATGGTGATGATGCCACGATTAACTGCGCTGAATTAGGAATTTGGAATGTTGCCCTCAGTGCTGCACAGGCTTCAGAACTCGGAAACGCAACAACTGAACCTCTTGCAATGAGAAAAGGTTGGTGGAAGTTCGATGATGTAACCGACCTACTTAAAGCTGAGATTGGTTCACCCCTCACCTTAACCGGTTCTCATGCCTCGGTTTCAGGTCCTGCAGAAGGAAACCTGGCAACACAGGTACCTTTGGGAAGCTATTATTCCATGACGCATAATATTTCGGCTAATGGCGGAGGTGATTCAGTAAATGAATACTCAGTTTTGATCGATTTTTCTGTCCCTGATATCGGAATATGGCATGCTTTCATCCAGACTAATCCTACAAATACCGGCGACGCAGATTTATTCACCAAAGCCAGTGACAATACAATTGGCACATCAGCAACCGGGTATTCAACCAATTCAATTGGAAAAGATGCATGGTACCGTATGATTATTTCTGTCAAAAACGGGGAATTTTTCAATGTATATCTTAACGGAGACCTGTGGTTAACAGGAACCCCGCAGGATGTTGATGGCAGATGGGCATTAGTAAACGAATTATTGATTTTTGCCGATGATGATGGAGACGATGCACCGATCAACTGTGCAGAACTGGCCATCTGGGATGTAGCTTTAACTGCTGACGAAGCCCTTCAATTAGGTGGTTTTGCCGGGAACATCTTAGTCAGCCAGATTAATGTAACAGGTACCGGTGGTGCAAATGTAATCAACACTCAAAGCGGAACCCTGCAAATGCTTGCTGAGGTGCTGCCTGCAGATGCTACTGATAAAACCGTGACATGGTCTGTAACTAATGGCACCGGTGAAGGAACTATCAGTACCGATGGTTTACTCACAGCTGTTAAAAACGGAACTGTTACCGTTACTGCCACATCAAATGATGGAAGTAATATTACGGGAAGCATGGAAGTCACAATCTCAAATCAGGCAATTATTTTGGTAACCTCAATCACTGTAACCTCTGAGAGCGGCGCAACCACTATAAGTACCAAAGGTGGCACTCTCCAGATGATCGCTACAATCCTTCCTGAAAACGCTACGGAAAAAGACGTTACCTGGTCGGTTTCAAAGGTATCGGGTGATGCGACAATCACAACCGGCGGACTTCTTGCTGCCGTAGCTGATGGAACAGTAACTGTTATTGCCACTTCTACTGATGGCGGAAACATTATCGGAAGCCTGGGAATTACCATCTCTAACCAGACTACCATTCGCGAAAGAGTTGGATGGTGGAAATTTGATGATGCGACTGATATGGTAAAAGCAACCATCGGTCAACCACTTGTGCTCACCGGTACTCAAACCTCAATAAATGGCCCTATAGCAGGTAACCTGGCTACAATGGTTCCTCTAGGCAGCTACCTTGACATGAACCACGGTATTGCCCCTAACGGTGGTGGATCACTTGTAAATGAATGGTCACTTCAGATTGACTTCTCAGTTCCAATGATTGATACATGGTATGCTTTTTTCCAGACACTGGATGGAGATGCCGATTTATTTGTTGCAAAAACCGAAGCTCCTGATATAGGCCGCGTTCCCAATAGCATTGGCTGTGGATCCACCAGATATTCTGAAGCTATTATTTCAGATAATACCTGGTACAGGATGTTGGTTTCAGTACAGAATGATGTCTCCTTCAGAATATATATTGATGGTGAACTATGGTTGGATGCAGCCCCTCAGCCTCTGGATGACAGGTATGGTTTAAGTCCGATACTTCAGATATTCCAGGATGATGATGGTGACGATGGTGACATTAATTGCTCTGAATTAGGAATCTGGAATGTTGCCTTAACTGAAGCTGAAGCGATTGCTTTAGGAAATGCTACAACTACTAACGGAATAAATGACCTCAACAGTAGCAGATATAATGACTTGGGTCACAATTATCCTAACCCTTGTTCAACCCACACAACCTTCCCCTATAAAATGCAGGAAAATGGAAATGTCACATTCCATATCTTTGATCTGGCAGGGATTGAAATCGCTCAAATAAATGAAGGTGTAAAGTCACCGGGTGAATATAAACTTGAGATAAATAGCGGTAATCTTAAAAGTGGAGTTTATACAGTTACTATGATCACTAATGAGCGCACAAGTGTTCAGAAGATGATTGTTTTAAAATAATTGAGGTGTAGTAATTATTTATCTAAGAGGATGTTTCAGTAATTGAAGCATCCTCTTTTAATAGCATTTCAAGGTTAACTTACTTGTATATCTCTTAGTCTGATTGACAGCATGATGAAAAGAAAATATTTCGCGGCCCTTATAATACTCCTGTTTGTTTTACAACAACACTCACAAGCATCAGTGCCTGAACGGAAAGGCTGGTGGAAATTTGATGACCCGTCCAATCTGCAAAAAGCAGAAGCTGGCTTTGGAGTTGATCTTATTCTTACCGGGACACAAACTTTAGCCGCAGGTCCAGAAGCAGGTAACTCTGCAACTCGGATTGGTATAGGAAGTTATTATAAAATGCAGCACCAGATTCCGGCTAATGGAGGTGGAATCTATGTTAATGAGTATACTCTGCAGTATGATTTCAAAGTATCCGGCAATAGTGTCTGGCACTCCTTTTTCCAGACTGCCACGAGCAATAACAATGATGGAGATTTCTTTATTAATCCATCTGGTAATATTGGTGTAGCAGCAGTTGGTTACAGTGCCTACTCTATCACTCCTAATGAATGGTACCGCCTGGTGATATCTGTTAAAAATGGAAGTCACTTTAATTGCTTCCTGGATGGGCAACTTCTTATGATCGGGAATATTCAGGCTATTGATGACCGGTTTTCACTGGAGAATCTTCTTTTAATTTTCGCAGATGATGATTCAGAAGATGCAGAAATCTATTGCTCCGAACTTGCCATTTGGGACCAGGCCCTTAATACAGAGCAGGTGGCTGAGATTGGGGGATTCGGACATGAAACAGGCGTTTTTCTTATGACCAGGATTCCTTACTTGCAAAGCCCGGGAATGAATACTATGACGGTTTGCTGGCATGATATTGCATCAACCAATACGAAAGTAAAGTTCAGTGTGGATTCCTCCTTTAACAATGAAGCAACCGGGATTAGTGAACTAATCAGTGAACCATTCCGATGGCATTCAGTGAAATTAACCGGCTTACTTGCAAACACGCGTTATTATTACAAAGTATTCAGTGGTAGTGGCGAATCTGGAATATACTCCTTTAAAACATTGCCGGATGAAACCTATACAGGCAAATTACGCTTTGTACTGTTGAGTGATACCCATGCCACAGATACAACAATGGCGGGCAAGGTATTGAGAGCAGCCAGGGATAAAGTCACTGAATTATTCGGGCCGGACATTGAAAATCATGTTAATGGAATACTTCATTCCGGAGATATAGTCGTGAGTGGATCAACTCCAAAACATTACTCCCTCCAGTATTTTCAGCCATTATCTGCATTGTCAGGTAATATACCGACTATGGTGGTAGCAGGAAATCACGAAGGTGAAAGCCCTTATTTTTATCAATACCTGAAAATCGATGATCTATCTGCATTCCCCCAGGTAACAGCATTAAATGAGAAAATCTGGCAGCTTAAAGTAGCCAATTCTTTGTTTATTGGACTGAATACAAATATTATTGATCAGTATGGTGAAACTCAGGCTAACTGGCTCGATACCAGGCTGAACGAAGCAGAGAATGATCCGGGTATTGATTTTGTGTTCGTTTTCTTTCATCATCCACCCATTTCCGAATTGTGGATTGTAGGAGGTACTGAATATGTAAAAGACAGGCTTCTACCTGTAATGAAAAAATATTCAAAGGTTCGTGAGATTCACTATGGACATACACATGGGTATGAAAGAGGGACTTCAACTTCTGAAGTAAATAATGGTGACATCAGGATGATTTGTACCGGTGGCGGTGGTGGCCCTCTTGACCCCTGGGCTGCAGGTGAGAACCTTGACTACGAGGACATTCATATCTGTATCAGTAATTATTTCTTCCAACTGCTTGAGATTGATGTTGCAAACCATTCTTACCAGAACTCAGTATATAGTCTTGGCACACTTACAAAACCAAAAAATTCAGAAGTGATTGATAAGTGGTACAAGGTTAAAAATCAATCCGCTCCGGCAACACCTTTGATTGAAAATATCTCAAAAACCGGGGAATTTATTCAGTTTACTACTTCCCACTTTTCTGGTACCGACTCCCTGATGTCGGTCAGATTCCAGGTTATTGACAGCACATTGACTTCGCCAGTAGTCATTGACTCAACCAGGCATTGGACCAATATCTATGGTATTGATCCATCTGCAGAGCCACTTGATCTAAATCTGAATATAAACCTGTATGAGAGCAGGATTAATAAAATCAACCTGTCCGAATCCAGGGAATACCTGTTCCGGGTCCGATACCGCGATCATAACCTGAAATGGAGCAACTGGTCTGAACCAACCCGGTTTAAAACGGTTGGGATAAACGAAAATCAAGATCTTCAGCAAGGTTATTTCCTTTACCAGAACTTTCCGAACCCCTTTCAGGAGCAAACCATCATTACCTATTGTATTCCGGTAACTGGCGATGTCAGCTTCCGAATTTATGATTGTAATCAAAAACTGATTGATGAAATAAACGAGGGTAAAAAAGATAAAGGGACCTATCAATTTACCTATTCGAAAAAGAACCTGAGTAGTGATACTTACTTTTATGAAATGAATGTAAACAACTTTTCGGTTTCCAGAAAAATGCTGCACATAAAGTAAATTTGTTACTACTAAACCTGGGAGGATTTTAAATAATTAATCGTACTTCCTGATTGTCAAACATTTCTCCGTGGTTATCTTGTATAAATTCACGAGGCTGTTGTAGATACTGGCAGTGCAAAAAATCAAAGAAGCTCATCCCTCAACACTATTTAAATTAATTACAGGTCTAAAAATTCAATCCCTACTCCAATGAAACATACCAAAAATGCATTAATCATCGTATTCCTGTTCATCGGCTTAAGCCTGTTTTCACAATCAAAAGAGGGCTATTCGCTGGTGTGGGAGGACAACTTTAATGGGACTTCCCTTGATACCAGTGCCTGGAGTCATGAAACAGCAGAACCAGGTTGGGTAAATAACGAGTTACAACGATATACAACTGGCAACATTGAGTTTGCTGAAGGTAACCTGGTAATAATTTCAAAAAAAGAGAATGGGGAATATACCTCCGCTCGTCTGATTACAAAAGGGAAACGAACCTTTACCTACGGATTATTTGAAATAAAAGCCAAAATACCCGAAGGTACTGGGACCTGGCCTGCATTGTGGATGCTTGGACAAAATATTGACCAGGTAGGATGGCCTGCCTGTGGTGAATTGGACATCATGGAACACGTGGGGAAACATCCAAATTTCATTCATTCTACGGTTCATAATCCATCAGGTTATGGTGCCACACCTTATACCGGAATCATAGAAATTAACGACCCGTTTAACACCTACCATATTTACAGTATGGAATGGACTAAAGAATATGTGGATTTCTATACCGATGGAAAGTTGGTTTATCATTATCAGCCGGAAGTGAAAAATGCTGAAAACTGGCCATTCGACAAGCCTTGCTACTTTATTTTCAATATTGCAATCGGAGGAAATTGGGGAGGCCCGGTGGTTGATGATACGCTCTTCCCTGCTACAATGACTGTAGATTGGATTAAAGCTTATCAGAAGTAGAATGTCTGATGTCGGATGTCTGATGTCGGATGTCTGATGTCTAATGTCTAATGTCGGATGCCCCGAAAGGAGCCTTTGGCTTCGGATGTTGGATTGCGGATTGCGGATTGCGGATTGCGGATTGCGGATTGCGGATTGCGGATTGGAGATTGGGAATTGTAGATGGTGGATGGGACTTGGTCCGCCGGCTGGCGGATGGGACTTGGTCCGCCAGCTGGCGGATGAGACTTGAGACTTGGGCTTATATTTTTCTTGTAGTCCACTAATTTCCAAGATTCCGTGAGTTAACGAACGAAAGTATTAGTGCTGCATTCGTGCATTCGTGGCATTATATTTCGCCAGTAGCATTAACTTCCATCAGAATGTAAATACTTCAGGCAAAAAATCAGAACACAAATAGCTTAAATTATTCACAAATTGACACAAATAATTGAATCTTGCTTGCAGGTCATTTGCATTTATTTGTGTGGCATTTGTGTGATCTTCCCCCTTCAGGTACTCAGAGCCACAGGCTCCCCATCGGGGCACTCAGAGCCACAGGCTCCCCTTCGGGGCACTCGGCACTCAGCACTCAGCACTCAGCACTCAGCACTCAGCACTCAGCACTTAGCACAAATCATTAACGCAACACATTAACAACGCAATATGAACGAACCTTCAGCCCGCTCCCCCCGCATTGCATCTATTGATGCCCTGAGAGGATTTGATATGCTGTTCATCATCTTTCTGGATCACTTTTTCAGCGCACTGAACGTAGGTGTAGGCTCACCTTTTACACAATCACTGGCTAAACAATTTGATCACCCTGAATGGTTCGGTTCTACAATTTATGATATTGTAATGCCTTTATTCCTGTTTATCGTCGGGGCAGCAATCCCTTTTTCCTTATCCAGACAAAAACAACAGGACTCAGGATTGTCAGCAATATACTTAAAGCTAATTCGACGTTTTGTGATCCTTTTTATCCTGGGCTGGATTGTTCAAGGTCATTTACTTGAATTCAATATCGAAACTTTCAGCATTTTCAGCAATACCCTGCAAGCTATTGCAGTCGGATATCTATTTTCTGCCATTGCGTTTATTCATTTCAGCAGAAAGGTGCGGCTATGGATTTTTGCTTCTTCTCTCATTGTATATATTCTGCTTTTAACCATTCCTTATGTGCCGGGTGCTGGCAGAGGTGTATTATTACCGGGAAGCAGCTTTGCCTGGTATGTCGATCAAATTGTTTTTGGACAATTCCAGGATGGCACTCAATATACCTGGTTAATAAGTGGACTTGGTTTTATCGCCACCACGCTGACAGGCGTTTTTGCCGGAGAATTGATCAAATCAGACCTGCCCAGAAAAAAAGTAGCCTTATATCTGTTAATCTGCGGAATAGCAGGAGTACTGCTGGGATTGTTATTAGGAATCTGGCATCCGATCATTAAGAAACTTTGGACCAGCTCTTTCGTGCTGGCATCCTCTGGTGTTTGTTTTCTGCTGCTAAGTTTCTTCTACTGGATCATCGATGTCAAAGGAAAAGTAAAATGGGCCTTCCCACTCAGGGTGATCGGAATGAATGCTATAGTAGCTTATGTACTTTCACATGTTTTCAACTTTCACCTGATTGCTGAACAGGTTTTATATGGGTTAAAGCAATTTGTTGGCAATTTCAATTACCTCTTACTGACTATTGGCGGATTTGGCATTTTGTACCTGATTCTATGGTACATGCACAAAAACAAGACTTTTATAAAAGTATAAAATCAGTCTTAGCCTGATTCATCCCAAACTAGACCTGATCATGCTAAAATTATCCAATAGATGCGTAAGTATTCATCCCAACAGAATTACAATCAACAATTTAAAATTTTAGTAACGATGAAGAATTTGCTGCTTTCGTGTTTGACTTTCTTGCTTTTAACGAGCAGTATTGTTGCGCAGGAAGAAATTAAGCTCTACCCTAATGGCCCGGCAGAAGAAAGTGGAATAACCGCAAAAGAAACACAATACGGTACCTCCTGGGTAGTAGATGTCACTGAAGCAAGGATGTTTGCCTATATTGTCCCTAAAGAAAAAGCAAATGGAACAGCAGTTCTGATCTGCCCGGGAGGAGGATATGGAGGGCTTGCAATGGAACATGAAGGGACCATGGTTGCTCAATGGCTGAATTCTATAGGCATTTCCGCATTTGTACTATACTACCGTATGCCGAACCATCATCCGGAAATCCCTTTGAAAGATGCTCAGACTGCTATTGAACTCATCCGGAAAAACTCGAAAAAATGGAATATCGACAGGCACAAAGTTGGGATAGCAGGTTTTTCGGCCGGTGGACACCTGGCTTCAACTGTTGGAACTCAAAATAAGAGAAAAAACCGTCCGGATTTTATGATCCTGGTTTACCCTGTAATCACTATGACCAGAGGTGATGGAACTTGCGAAAACCTGCTTGGAAAAGATCCCTCAGACCCGCTGATTAATCGATTTTCAACTGACCTTCATGTAACTGAAAAGACGCCGCCAACTTTCTTAGTTGCAGCTGTGGATGATGATGTAGTTTCGATTGAACATAGTTATAAATTCTACAAAGCTTTACAAGCCAGGAAAGTGCTATCTGAGATACATGCTTATAAAACCGGGGGCATAGTTTTGGAATGAAAAAAAAAGGTTTGGAGGTCGACAACTGGCCGGAACTTCTCTATAAATGGTTGCAATTATATTCAAAAGGTAAAGATTAAAACATGCCTTTTCACCCCTGATTTCTAATCTTATTAACCTACTTCGGACGAATTAAAATCAGTGCATGTATTAATTGGGTATATTCGTACTCTATTTCTTTGGTGGAAAAATTATGTTCGTAGCAGAAGTTGTTTACAACCTTTTAGGGTTGCTGGCACTTAGTGTGCTCTCTGGATTCATATCATCAAGGTATGATAAGAAAAAACTTGTCGGCAAAATATTGCAGGGAATTATCTTCGGTTTTATCGCCGTTGCTGGCATGATGTTTCCATATGTCCTTAAAGCCGGATTAATTTTTGACGGAAGGTCAATTGTAATCAGTCTGTGTACGCTCTTTTTCGGTCCATTACCTGGGTTTATTTCTACCTTCCTTGCATTAGGTTACCGAATTTACATCGGAGGTGCCGGTATTTTGATGGGGAGTAGTGTAATCGTAAGTTCATTTTTGATAGGATACCTGTTTTACTATTTAAGAAAAAACATGAGATTCAGGGTAACGACCCTGAATATCTATTTTTTCGGCTTATTTGTTCATCTGGCAATGATGTTTTCTATGTTTTTACTCCCTCTGTCATTCAGAAGAGAAACTTTCAACTTGTTGACCTTTTCAATTATGGGCATTTACCCATTTATTACTTTACTAATTGGAAAAATTCTTTTTGATCAGGAACAAAAACAGGTGGTTTTTACCCTGATCAAAAATAAAGAAGCCTCAATGCGTGCAACATTATATAGTATTGCTGATGCTGTCATCACAACGGATACTTTCGGAAGCATAATGCAGATGAATAAAGAAGCTGAAGAATTGACCGGTTGGAAGGAAGAAGAAGCCCAGGGAAAAGATCTGGATGATGTGTATCAAATTTATAATGAAGACACCGGAGACAGGCTTGAATCACCGAAATCGCGAATTCAGACAAAAATTCCATCCATTTGGCAAAATGGACATTCATATTTAAAATCCAGAAATACAATTTTTAAACCAATAGCTGAAAGTATTTCTCCTATAATTGATGACTCAGGTGAAATTGTGGGGATGGTTATTGTATTCAGAGATCAGTCACTTGAACGAAAAAAAATCCAGGAATTGGAAGAGAGCAATCTTTTATTCTCAACCACTTTCCATTTTAGTCCGGTTCCAATGCTGCTGGTAGCAGTCGATGACGGAGTATTCCATGATGTAAACACGATGTTTTTGGATGAAACCGGGTATACACGTGATGAGGTTATTGGACAAAACTCTGTCCAGCTCAACCTATACTTCGACCTTAATGATCGTATAAACATGATCGACAAGATAAGATCTGAAGGAAAAGCATATGGTTTACCCTTTATCTTGAGAATAAAAGATGGCTCATTAAAACACTGCCTCCTTTCTTCTAACATTATCAAGATTAATGGTCGTGAATTCTACCTTACGACTATGTTAAACATAAGTCAGAAAAAAAGAGATGACCAAATCAGGCATATGCATTCAATCTTGCAATGAATGATTTCATCTGCATCTATGGCTGATTTCTTTAAAGTTATGAAAAATGAATTGGGAGTATTGGTAGATACAACCAACTTCATATTCGCTTTATATGAAGAAAAGAATGATATGCTTACTGCCCCTTTTATGGAGGATGAGAAAGATGAAATTGCCCCAACCTGGTCGGCAGCAAGGTCCTTAACTGGCTATGTAGTGAAGCAGGGCAAAACTGTGCTGTTGAATAAAGCTGAAATCTCTAAACTTGCAGCAGAAAGTATTATTGACATTATTGGAACCCCTGCAGAATGCTGGCTTGGGGTACCCCTGATCAGCAGTAAAAAAGTGCTTGGTGTGATTGTCATTCAGAGCTATTCCGATCAAAATGCATTCACTCAGCTCGGAATTGAAATTTTGGAAACCGTTGCAAAGCAATTCACCGTTTACATCGAGAAAAAACAGATAGAAGAAGAATCTCTCATACTTTCCAAAGCTGTAGTTCAAAGCCCGGTAACAATTGTTATTACAGATCTAAACGGATCAATTGAATATGTGAATCCAAAATTTACAGAGCTAACCGGTTATACTCTTAAGGAAGCATTTGGCAAGAATCCGAGGATATTAAAATCCGGAGAACAGTCCTCAGATTTCTATAAAGAATTATGGGATACGATATCTTCAGGAAAAGAATGGCATGGAGAATTCCACAATAAGAAAAAGGATGGTGAGCTATTTTGGGAATCTGCAATCATAGCACCTATTATCGATTCCAATAATAAAATTACACATTATGTAGCTCTTAAAGAAGATGTTACCGAAAAGAAAAGATTACTTCTTGAGCTTATTTCTGCAAAAGACAGGGCAGAGCATGCAGATAAACTGAAGACATCCTTCTTGCAGAATATGTCACATGAAATCCGCACCCCTTTAAACGGGATTCTCGGTTTTGCACATTTACTTAACAGGGAAAATATTACTACCGAAAATATCCGTCAATATGCACATGTGATTCAAACCAGTGGAAACAGGTTATTGGAACTTATAAATAATCTAATTGATATCTCCAAAATTGAATCAGGAACTTTAGAAGTCACCATGAAGGAATTTGAACTCAATAATTTAATTTATAGTGTTTCAGATCAATTTAAACCTTTGTCGGCTTCAAAAGGAGTAATGCTGAAAGTTGCATTAGAACCAAGGTCTAAAGAGATCAATATTATTTCTGATGAATTAAAAATACATCAAATTTTAACCAACTTGATAAACAACGCATTCAAGTTTACAAAAGAAGGAAGCGTTGAAGTTGGATATTCACTGGTTGTGGATAAGATTTCATTTTATGTGAAAGACACAGGCCCAGGGATTTCTGAAGAAAATCAAACGAAAATATTTGAAAGATTCTTCCAGATAGATTCCTCCATGACCAGGGGATATGAAGGTTCAGGCCTGGGATTATCTATCTGTAAAGGCCTCGTCGAAATGCTCAAAGGAGAGATATGGGTGGAATCAGTCCTTAACCAGGGGACAATATTTCATTTCACAATTCCTTTAATTGAAGGGAAACCTTTGGTAATTAGCGAAGCAAGCCCGGAAGTAAAACCGGTATTCAAATATAAAAGCATATTAATTGCTGAAGATGATGAATATAGTTTCCTCTATTTACAGGAAATCTTCAACAACTTTAATGTTCTGATTACACGGGCAACTAACGGCCAGGATGCAGTCGATACATGTAAATCCAGAAAGGATATTGACCTGGTTATGATGGATATCAAGCAAAAATGGCGCATCGCCTCTGCCTCATCGCTCACTGCATCCACCAGAAACAAGCGCTGGAAGTAGGGACTACCTGAGTAAACCTTCGGACCTGCTTGATCCTAAACAAGTTGTTTAGGTTATTCTGGACGCATTTAATATATTTTATTGAAAATGAACACCTTTGCTTGAAATCCTTATTTGATAAGGCTACTGGGAATTAAAAAAAAACGATCACACTATGTAAATATTGACATATCTGTATAATTTGATAGAATAAAGATTCACCGAAAGTAAACTGAAGTGCAGAAATGAGCGCACTAAGCAAATTGCAGGAAACTGCAATTCATGTTTTGAAGGAATTAGAAAATGGAAAGGAACTTAAGCTCAAATAAGATGAGGATAAATCCATCATTTTACTACAATGGCATCCTCAATCAATATCTTATAAAAATAACCAGAACCAAAGTCCTTATTCAACCTGACAATTCCGGAGAAAACTACTGTACTGCCAATTGTCACACTGTCCTGGGTAGAAAGGGCAAGATCAAAATTCCCGGCAAATTCGCTCCCATCTTGAATGTGCACCCAGTTTTTACCCATTATTTGAGAACTGAAATGGGTTACCTGACCTTTGACCTTGATACTTTTCCCGGCATACCTGGGATGGAATTCGTATAATTCCGCAATACTAACACCACCTTTTACCTTTTCAACCTGGATATCAGTCCTTCGGGTCTCTGGTTGTTTCCGAGGCGGAGTTGCCCCCTGTGGCATAGCGTTATCAGACATAGATCCCGGTTGGGGCTTCCCAAGCATATCAGGGCTTTCACTTACCTGCTGGACAAAATAAACCTTGTCAAATGTTTTCCCCAACTCTTTACTTGCAAAATTCTTCATTTCCAAAGCATTGGAAAAATAGAGTGTGACTCCTTCAGAAATATCCTGTCTGGAAATAGCAATCCAATACTCCGACTTCCCCTCTTCAACAAGCAGGTAAGTATACTTAGTAGTTTGTGTAACACTTTGTACTTCAACCTGATGGATTCCTTCAGCAAGAGGATCAGAAACAGTTAATTTTTTCCCTGTATTCCAAAAAGGAATAGTAATCAGGAATATACCCGCCAGGATAAGAATGGCAAAAATTATATTTTTTTTATTTTTCATCGATTCTGGTTTAAAAGCGCTGAGTCAGACTGAGATAAACCCTCTCATAATTCCTGCTTTTTTCAAATGTACCTTCAACGTTAACAGAGAAATTGAGTTTTTTCATCATCCTCCAGGTAAGATTTAACTCAGCCATATTTTGAACCAAAGGTGTTTCAGCACTAAGGAACTTGTATTTTACCCATCGGTAATTCACGCCTCCATAAAGTTTACCTGGCAATAAATCTCTCGACAATCCGGCACTATAGATACTGCTTGAAAGATAACCTGTTTCAAGAAATGTCGCCGAAATTGTTGCGGCAGCTTTCAGCCAGGGCACATTATTATAAGTTGCATAACCATACACATTTTTTGAGGGGTTTGGATCCTGTTTATTGGTCCTGTACCCTGCATTCACTCCAAAAGTCAGGTTCTTGAGAGGACGATAATTGATTTGAGCCATATACCCCTGTGTACTTGCTTCTTCGAGTAATCTATCAATAATATCCTTATAGGTTTCATAATAGATGATGTTCTTCCTTGAACTATAGGAGAGTGACATTGAAACCTGTTTTGAAAACTTATAACGGGCCGTGAAGTACATATTTGATAACTTCAGTTTCTGATCAGCGGAATAGGAACTGTCCTGAGTATTCCTGGATTTGTTGAACAGGTCAGCTTCCAATGACCCGAAGAGAAAAAGTCCGGGTATAAGGTTGTTCGTGTGTTGAAAATAGGCAAACCTTCGGTCAGTTAAACCTTTATTTTTCTGCTCAACAAGGGCAATTGAATTTTGCATGGTCTTATCACCAGAATGATAATCATGTGCCAGGTATCCGCCCATTTGCAGTAAAGAGGGATTAAAACTGTAATTTATATAGTCTGGTCTTGATCCTCCTACCAACCCTGCACTGAATGATTTTAACTTTAACTCAACCTGGGCCCCATCGATAGCGCCAGCATTCGACAACCTGGCATTAATTTTACGTCCTACCCAAACTTTTACTTTCTTATTAAACTCGTAACTCAGTGCCAGGTTATAAATCTTCAGTCCGTTGAAAACATCATTCTTTATCTCACCCCATTCATTTAATCGGTGCACAAAACTGATGTAGGTCTCGCCTGAAAGATTGGAACCACCAATATTAACAGCATTCATGGAAAAATTATACCGCATTCGCTGTGAAAAGTCAGAAACATTGGAGAAATTGGAATAGGATGCCAATGCAATTCGTCCGCTTATGCGCTGTGTGGGTTCAGTATTGATACTATCCTTTGCAGGAGTATTTGTTGTTTTGGCTACCGGTGTTGCAGGAGGTACGATGTTCTCTATTTTATTAACAGGGATATTATCACGTGTCACTTTCCCGGAAACCTTATCCCCGACAGAATATTTGTCACTTCCAACAGGAACACAAACACAGGAAATAGAGGATAACTCACTAACAATCAATGCCGGAATAAAATTATTTGCTTTGATCCTGTAAAGGGTATCACCTGCTTTAATTCCATCGGTAGTTTCGAATTTTACATATATGTTCTGAGAAGTAGTATATGATATAACACCTTCAACAAAAGAAGACAACTCCTGGCCTGAAATGTTATTTCCAAGTATAAGTACAATAATTATAAGCAGTAATTTCTTCATCTACTGATTACTAGTTACTTCTAATGAAATTTCTGATCATTTGATCATTGCCATTTGGATGGCAATTCAAACAAGCAGCACTGTTGTATGAATACCCGCTTACTCCCTGGTGGTCATTATTGGTTGAACTCTGAGGATGGCAGGAAGTGGTGCAAGTAAATACAGAGTAATTGGTTGAGTTGGGATGGCAATCAGAACAAGTGTTCCATTCTCCATTGTGATTTCCGGAATAGATAGGGAAATATTGGTCGTCGTGGTCAAAGGTAGATGGCTGCCATGCTGTTTGAGTGTGGCAATCCTCACAGGTAGTTGGGAATTGAGCCGAAACATGGTTAGGGTCATTGGTCTGGTTGTATTCGTTAATATGACAACCGGAACAGGTGTTAGGAGTGTTTGTATAATTACCGTTATGGCAATCAGAACACTGATTCGCAATAGCAAGATGGGCACCCTTGAGTACATAATAGTTATTATGGATGGGGAAGGTGGCTGGAGCCCAGCCGGGGTTAGTGGTATGGCAGGTTGCACATTCATTGGGAATGGCCAATGAAACATGGTTAGGATTTGTCGCCTGGTTATAATTGTTCTGGTGACATCCTTCGCAGGTATTCGGAGTATTACTGTAACCGTTGGCGTGACACTGCACACAATTGGTTGCAATGGTTGCATGTGCCCCGGTTAATGGATAGGTGGAATTATGGTCAAAGGTTGAAGGAACCCATGCAGTCTGTGTATGGCAATCCTGGCAGGTTGTGGCAAATTGGGAAGCCACATGGTTAGGATTGGTTGTCTGGTTATAATTGTCAATATGACAACCGTCGCAGGTATTGGGAGTAGTGTTATAATTACCATTATGACAGGTGGCGCACTGATCTGCCAGAGGAATATGAGCCCCTTCCAGCACATAGTAATTATTATGAATTGGGAAACTGGCAGGCGCCCAACCTGGATTTGTCGTGTGACAGCTCGCACATTCATTGGGAATTGCCAGGGATACATGGTTGGGATTAGTAGCCTGCGTATAATTGTTCTGATGGCAACCCTCACAGGTGTTGGGGGTATTGTTATAGCCGTTGGAATGGCACTGCACACAATTTGATGCGATCGTAGCATGCGCACCGGTCAAAGGATAGGTATTGTCATGATCGAACGTTGAAGGCACCCAGGCAGTCTGGGTATGGCAATCCTGGCAGGTGGTGGCAAATTGAGAAGTTACAGTTGCTGGGGGTGTGAAGCTACATGGTTCGGATTTGTGGTCTGGTTATAATTGTCAATATGGCATCCATCACAGGTATTGGGGGTAGAATTATAATTCCCATTATGACAATCTGCACATTGTGAAGCTATGGCAACATGAGCACCTTGAAGTGCATAATAGTTGTTATGCACGCTGAAAGTAGCGGGAGCCCAACCCGGAGCGGTAGTATGACAGCTTGCACAGTCATTTGAGAGACTAAGTGAGGTATGGCTGGGGTTTGCTGACTGATTGTAGTCGTTGATATGGCAACTGGAACATTCGCTGGATGTACCTGCATATCCATTCGATGGCAGCTGGCACAATCAGTACCGGCATGACCTCCTGTTAAATGGAATGGAGAAGTATTGTGGTTGAAACTACCGGCTGAGTTCCCATCAGGATGGCAGGCAAGACAAGCTTCAGTTGTGTAAACATACCCCCCTACTCCCTGGTGTTCATTGTTAGTGGAATTCTGCTGGTGACAGGAAGATGTACAGGTTACTACTTTATAATTACCTGGATTGGTATGACAGTCGGAACATTGATCCCATTCTCCCTGGTTTTGTCCTGAATAAATAGGGAAAATATTGTCCGTCATGGTTAAATGTTGCGGGTGTCCAGGATGCTTGCGAATGGCAATCAGCACAGGTAGTCGGGAATTGAGCAGTAGAATGTGACGGATCATTCGTCTGGTTGTATTCATCAATATGACATCCTGAGCAGGTATTTGGAGTGTTGGTGTAGCTCCCCTGGTGACAGGAGGCACAATCATTTCCAATTCCAGCATGTGCACCTTCAAGTACATAATAATTACTATGTGTCGGGAAAGTAGCCGGCGACCAACCCGGACCCGTAGTATGACATACCGCACAATCATTGGAGATTCCTATTCCGGTATGGTTAGGGTTGGTGGTCTGATTATAATTATTGGTATGACAACTGGCGCAAACTGTAGAAGTATTAGTATATTTGTTTGCATGACAGCTATTGCAATCGTCAACAGCATGCCCTCCGGTTAATGGAAATGCTGAAGTATTGTGGTCGAAACTGCCCTGTGAATTACCTGCGGGATGGCATTCGAAACAGGCTATACTATTATACGCATATCCTCCAACCCCCTGGTGCTCGTCATCCATATCGGGTTGGTTGTGATCATGACAATCAATGCAACTGAATACTTTAAAATTCCCTGGATTGGTATGGCATTCAGAGCAATCATTCCATTCACCCTGGTGACTTCCTGAATAAATAGGAAAATACTGTCCATCGTGATTGAAAGTTGAGGGCGTCCAGGCATTCACATTATGACAATCCTCACAGGTTGTCGGAAACTGGGCTGCAGCATGTGAAGGGTCGTTTGACTCATTATAATCAGCTGCATGGCATCCAAAACAAGTATTTGGTGTATTGGTATAATTCCCTTTATGACAGGAAAAACAATCATTCGCAATTGACTGATGAGCTCCCAATAACGGATAAACTGTATTATGATTAGGAAAGATGCTGGTTTCCAATCAGGAAGAGTTGTAGGGCAGGTTCCACAATCATTTCCAATGCCGGATGCAATATGATTTGGATTGGTTGTTTGATTATAGGCATTGGTATGACAACTGGAGCAGGTGGTTGGTGTCCCAGCATACTGGAGGTATGACAACTTGAACAGTTAGTGGTTGTATGGGCTCCCGTTAATGGAAAGCTGGTAGAATTATGGTCAAAAGCGCCATCTCCTGAACCATTTGGATGACAGCCAAAACAAGCGATACTATTATAAGTGTAACCGCTAACTCCTTCATGTTCATCATCTGTATCCCCCTGGTTATGCTCATGGCAATTGGTGCAGGTAAATTGAGCATAATTGGAAGGATTTGTATGACAGTCGGAACAATTATCCCATTCTCCTTTATGAGTTCCTGAATAAATAGGGAAAGACTGGGAATCATGATCTTTATATTCTGCCGGACTCCATCCCGGATTAAGATTGTGACATTGCTTGCAATCGGTTGAAAATTGTAATGTAATGTGGTTAGGACTTGCTGCAGTATTATAATCCTGCTGATGACAGGAAACACAAGCAGCATCAATGCTGGAATATGATCCTGAGGTATGACAGGTTTTACAGTCACTGATTTCATGGCCGCCCGTAAGTGGGAAGAAATTGTGATTGATACCGGCTCGGACCATTCGAAAGAGTTTTATATTATGACATTCTTCGCAATTTGTTGAATAACCGGCTGGGTGTGATTAGGGTTCGTTGTAGACAGGTAGTTATCTTTATGACAATCAAAACATTCAACTCCCAGGGGATCAAAACGTAATGCAGAAGCTGTTCCTAAGCCATTCGCAGCCGGTGAAAGATTAATATGACAATCGGAACAATTCGCCTGGGTATGAGGCCCGATTAAAGGGAAACGGCTCATTTGATGCAATTGGGTAGTATTGGTAACCACCCAGGAATTAGGCGTATGACATCGGGAGCAATCAGTCCCCACAGTTTGCTCATGAATATCGATATGACATTCATTGCAATCAGTGGGAGTCTTTACAAATTCAAGGGAGGTATGGCAATCCTTGCAGGAAACAGATTGGTGCTGCCCTACCAATGGGAATTTCGTAACACTATGATCAAAGGCTAATTTGGCAAGGTCAATCTTCCAGCCATCCGTAGTATGGCAATCCTTGCAACTGATGGCAAAACCAGTCCCATGGGGAGATTTCTGGGCAAAATACTCCCGAAAATGATCAGTGTGAAAGGATTATTGATGACAGTCTTCGCATTTGATTTTCTTTGTTTTATAAAGGATGAAAGTTGCTTCACCAATGGTGACAGGTTGGTGGCATTTTTCACAAGGGAGGCCTGAATGTTTGCCATCCAATGGAAATTGTGATTTGTTGTGATCAAAAGAAGCTGTTGGTTTGAAAGCTATTGAATTATGGCATTTTTTACAATCTGTCTTTCCATTCTCGTCAAACTGCTGCCGATGAATGTCGGTATGACAGTCACTACAATTCATGGATAAATCCTTAAAAGTCTGGTTGGCATGACCCTTCACTTCCTTGTTAAAATGGCAGTCTCTGCATGTTTTGGTTTCATGTGCACCTTCAAGAATAAACTGTGTGATTTTATGATCAAATTCAACCTGATTCCAACGGCTATTCGAATGACAGTTTTCACAATTTTCTTCAGGATAGTATTTCTCTGATATCTTGCCTGTATGAATGTTCTCATGACAGTCTTTACAATTCTTCCCGATCTCTTTAAATTTCCATTTAGTCTCTTTCTTATGGCATGAAATACAAGGTGTTGCCAGATGTGCACCTTTCAATGGAAATCCTGATGAATTATGTTTCTCAATGGTAAAAGAAGAGCCTTTGAATCCTTGCACCGAATGGCATTCAGAACAATCAGGTGAAACACCGTTCTTAACAAATTGCTTTTCGTGATAATCCGTATGACAATCAGTGCAGTGCTTATGCAGCAATGGTGTAGTAAGTTTTATCTTGTGGCACGACTTACAACTCTACTGCCTGGTGCTTGCCTTCTAATTTGAAATCTGTTTTACTATGATCAAAATTCTTTACCCACCAACGGCTGTAAAAGACTCAGTATTATGGCATTCAGAACATTTCTGCCCAAATTTGTTATTATGAGCATCTTCATGACAATTCGTGCAATTGGCATATTTAACTCCCTTGAATTCCTGGAATTTTACTCCATTTCTCATGGATGTTTTATGACACTCAGCACAGGCAACATCCTGATGCCTACCAGTTAGTTTGAAGCCGGATTTCTGATGACTAAATTTAGTGGCAGGCTTGAACTTTTCATTGTCATGACAATCGGCACAACTGCTGGAAAGAGATTTCTGATGATAATCGGTATGACATGATAAGCAATCTGTCCCCATCCCGAGAAAGGTGTATTTTTTTGCCTTTATCTTGGCATCCTTTATATACTGGGGTTTATGACAATCCTCACATTTCTTTTTATTGTGGGCTCCAAGGAGTTTATAGCCGGTAAGGGCATGATTGAACTTGGTTTTATCGAAGCGGATGATTTGAAAATTAACTCCGTGATGGTCACTATGGCAGGATGCACATTGTTTCCCTTTCACCTCAGCGGATGAGTGATATCCCTTATTACTGCTGATCCTGGTCTTCAGTTCAGTATGGCAGGCCAGACACTTATCATTCGAGACTTTTTCACCCAGGATGTGACATTTGGTGCAATTTGACATTCCCTCCAGATGTGAATGCACCTTGGCAAGATCTCCCGGAGATATCTGTGATTTAACCTCAACCAAAAAGCAAAGTTGAAACAGGAATAATCCTGTCAGAAGTACTTTAAAGAGGTTAGTAGGATAAATCATTTCTTCAATTAATTGGACAGTTTCTGTTAAGTGTGTTTCAAAATGGCTTCACCAAACTTTTGGTAATCATAATTCCAGCCTTTGTAAAAACTGGATAGGTAATTCACCCCGGCAAAAATATATACGAATTGATTGACAATATGTATCTCCTTGTCCTCCTTCAAATCCTTTAGCAACACAGATTCCTTTAGTATTTCAACCGGTGAGGTATTAAAGAGTACCCTTACTTTGCCAGAAGATGAAGCCATACCAATTCTTTCGCTATTCATGGGTTTCAAACGGCTAAACGTATCACCCCTGTATGATAAGGTTACATTATTATGGTCACAAAGAAGCAACGCTGATTCAATAGCAGAATCACCGCCTCCCACTACCATAATATCTTTACCACTGATATCTTCGGGCTCTAATAATCTGTAGGCTACCTTTTCCAGCATTTCACCCGGAACCCCTAGCTTTCGTGGAGTACCTCTCCGGCCAATGGCGATTAAAACCGTTTTGGTTGAAAGTTTTTCGCCTGCCTGTGTTTCAACCAGAAAATGGTTATTCTCCTTATGAATGGCTTCCACTTTAGTATTTTCCCGGATAGTAAGCTGATTTTTCCCTAATGCGTTTTGCCATAAATCCAGGAGTTCGGTTTTACTGGTTTCAAATAGTTTGACCTTTCCAAAAAGTGGTAAGTCCATGGCTGAGGTCATTACAATTTTTTGCCTGGGAAAGGTATAAACTGTCCCTCCAAGTGTGTCCTGTTCCAGGGTCAGAAACTTTAAGTTGTGCTTTTTAGCTGTCAGGGAAGCTGAAATACCAGCCGGGCCTGCCCCGATTATAATCAAATCATAGGTAGCATCATGACTTCCCCTGAGTGTTCTGACCAGGTTGTCGACCGCCTGTTTGCCTTGTTCTACAGCATTCTTTATGAGTCCCATCCCTCCCAATTCACCGGCAATATAAATTCCATTGACATTGGTTTCAAAATTCTGATTGACATGGGGTAAATCAACACCCCGCGTTTCTGTACCAATAACTAACATGATGGCTTGTGTAGGACAGGCATGAAAGCATGCACCATGACCAATACATCTCGATGCATTAATCGTAGTGGCTTTCCCGTCTTTTATGCCAATAATGTCTTTTTCAGGACATGCAGCAACACAGGCACCGGTTTTGATACAGCTATTTGCATCAATAACCGGGTGCAGAGAGATAGGCTCAAATAATCCATCCTGTTTGGCCTTGATAATCTTCTCTTCTACTTTTTTAGATTCTCTTTTCTGCTTGCGCAGATAAATGAAAACCACGATCAGGCAGAATAATACTGCAACTGAATAAATTGCGACCTGTTCTATGAGTATTTCCATCACTCAGAATATCCATCTGTAACCAAAAACGATAGTGACTCCGACATGAATCACCATAATCACCAGCATTACAAGAGCAAAAGGTAAATGTGCTACATGCCAGTATTTAAATAGGTTCTGCATGGTAACCAGGCGCTCTATGCGTCGGTTCAGGGAGATTTCATTGTTTACCAACCTGATTACTTGTTTACGTTCTGCTTTGGGTATCTTATTGCTTCTCAGCACATTTTTACACTACGTAGCGCTTTCTTATCCTGTATGTAACGTTTCAATGTACGTGAAAACACATTGCCCTGAAAACGACTGATCTTTGAACGGGTAGAGGCGACAATCAATTCAAAACTGCCTTCATCCAGCTGTACCGATTGATTTAAGGCTGCTCCAATATCCCCTTTCATATCTCTTATTTCATTCAGACTCAATTCCCGGCCTTCTATGCTCCTGGGAATTTGAATGTAAATAAATCTTCCGATGATTCCACTAAGAAAACAGCTACCATACTCCAGAAACTGATGGCAACAATACCACCGAATTTGAAGGAGGTATGGAATAAAACCAGGATTGGACCTAATGTACATAAAAGATGTGAAATTCAAGCCAATGCTTCAAAAGGCCTAACCTTGAAAATATCCTGTACCTTTTTCGGGCCATATACAGAATGACTCAAAAATCATGAATAAAGAACCAATGATCCCGATTCCATGACCAAGAATGCCACTGGGTTTGAGTATGGAATGATCCGGATGGAAAGCTCTCTCTTCCATGCTGGTAATATAGTAAGCGTATCCCTTCATGAAAAGGGCAACCAGGCAACGATCACAATTAATGAAAGAGTTACCAGGTAGATTCTGTGAGCTGTTTTAGTCATCCAAAGTAATTAATTGTGTATCAAATAGTTGCTTTGTTTCCATTTGATTGAGAAAATCAAATTTAATATAAATAACCAAGAAACTATTGCATTTATTTTAATTTAGAATTATTCTAAATTGTCATTTTGGACTCATTCGAGACTAAATATCCAGGCCGAATCAATATATGATAATCCAGGAAAAGTAATCTTTTGAAATGGACAGAAAATACTGAATAATAGCTTGCTAAGTTCAATTAGCAATTATCCAGTTTCTTACAAATACATCTAAGTCATTATTAATAATATATTAATATTTATTTATTTATATATGTTGATATTACTTGATTATTATTTTTCATTTCTTATACTTATACTAAAAATAGCCTCTTGTACTAATAATGTACGTATTTAATAATTTTATGCGAGGATTTCTGGAATTTAAAGATATGTACTTTTCTAATGGTACGAAGAATCCCTTGCCCCTGCAATTAGCGTATAATTTCAAAAATTTACCAGAACACTCATTCATAATTCAATGATTTGAGTAAATTGCTCAGCCCTTATTAAATTTACTGTTTAAAATTTACAGGGGTCGAATACATAACGTTTCAATCGCATTTCCATGAAAAGCATCCATGAAATTAAAAGCCTTCTTCAGCTACAGACCCCTCCCATCCTGGCGGAACTGTATGGTAAAGACAATGAAGTAATTGAAGCCCAGAAACAACGTTATAACAACCTTTTGGATTCTTTTTCCAAACACTTCCAAAGCATTAATATCCAATTTTTCAGTTCACCCGGCCGTACCGAAATTGGCGGAAATCACACGGATCATAACTACGGCAGAGTGCTTGCGGGGGCAGTTGATCTCGATAATATAGCTATAGCAGCAGCTAATGGAACTTCAGAAATTCACATTACCTCTTTAGGTTACCCTGATATTGTTTTAGATATCACTGATCTGGAACCAAAGGCTTCCGAGCAATTTACTTCTGTTGCCCTGGTAAGGGGGATCTGTGCCCGAATGAAAGAATTGGGTTATATAATTGGTGGATTTGATGCAAGTATTGTGGGCTGTCCCAAAGGCTCAGGATTAAGCTCTTCCCGCTTCTTTTGAAGTATTGATTGGTGTTATGATCAGCCACCTCTTCCAATGCAGAAATCTTGATCCCATTCAGAATGCCCTGATTGGACAATATGCAGAGAATAAATACTTTTGGAAAGCCTTTGTGGATTAATGGATCAAACTGCCTGTTCGGTTGGCGGTCTCATTACCATTGATTTCAAAGATCCAAATCACCCGATTGTTAAAAAGATCGGTTTTGACTTTCAATCTACAGGTTACTATCTTGTTATCACCGATACAGGCGGAAATCATGCTGACCTGAATGAAGAATATGCCTCCCTTCCTATTGAAATGAAATCTGTTGCAGCCGCTCTGGGAGCTACGGTGCTTAGAGAAGTGAGCCTTGAAAGCATTATCCATGCCATTCCGGAACTAAGAAACTTAACTGGTGACAGGGCTATATTAAAGGGCTTTGCATTTCCAGGGTGATAACCAACGCGTGGCAGATCAGGTTGAAGCCCTTGAAAGAATGATTTTGGTGCATTCCTGGAAATGGTGATTGCATCAGGGTTTAGTTCATTTATGTATAACCAGAATATTTACCCGGTACATAATGTAAAAGAACAAGGAGTTTCTCTTGCACTGGCACTTAGCGAATTACTCCTGAAAGGTAAAGGGGCATGGAGGGGTGCATGGAGGAGGAGGGCTTTGCAGGGGACCATCCAGGCTTTCGTACCTTCTGAACTCCTGGAGACATACACCAAAACAATGACTCATGTGTTTGGGGAAAATGCCTGTTATAAGCTTAGCATCCGGAAACAAGGCGCCATCAGGCTGAATTTTTCAGA